>QZKZ01000080.1 GCA_004796465.1 Desulfovibrio sp. | reverse complement strand
CGCAAGCAGCGGATGGATTCCTTGAGGGGTCGGATGTTTTTCTTGATGGAGCTGGAGCTGCCAAAGGGGTCCACCAGGATCATCCGGTCGCGCAGGTCAGGGATATAGTTGAGGAAAAAGTTCCCCATGAACTTGTGGTCCGGCCTGACCCGCGACAGGAGCGCGCCCATGATTACGCCTTCCACCGCGCCAAAGGGGTGGTTGGCCACGATGACCGCGGGGCCCTTGCGGGGAATGTTGGCCAAGTCCTCGTCGCTGACCGCGAAATTGATGTTCATGGCGTCCAGGACTTTTTGCATGAAGTCCGTGTCCTCGGGATTGGCCATGATGTCCGCGTAGATGGAATTGAGACTGCCCAGGCCGATAAGCGCGCCCAAGGGCTTGCCCAGCAGGGCGACGACGGCTTTTTTCAAGGGGCCGCCCTGGGAAGCTCGGATTTGAAAGGGGTGGTCTTCTTGGGATTTAGGCACGTTGACAAGACTCATGGGTGTTGTGGCTCAGATAGGGAATGGCGTGTTGCGCCCTGGAGCGGGCATGTTCCTCAAGGGCTTATTGTGCATAAAACCCGTCCTTTTATCAAGCAGCTTCCCGCGAGGGAATGTCCGCGCCAAAGCCTGTTGCCAAGGGCGGACCTGGACAATTGCTTGGCGAACGTCCATAGTAGGAAAGACCATTCAACAAAGAAAGACAGCTGAAAGACAAGCCATCCCAAGGGGGGAATATGGACAGCAGGCTAGCGTCGCTGGTGAAGAGCTGCGTGGAAAAGCGGGCCACGGATTTGCATATCACGCCGTTTCACCCCGTGGTGGCGCGCATGGACGGTCAAGTCCACCCCATCAAGGAAGTGCTGTTCAGCGGCAAGGAAGTGGACGAGATCGCGGACTCCATCATGAAGGACAGGCACCGCCTGATCCTGAAAAAGCGCTGGTCCGTGGATTTTTCCATGTTCACCATGGGCGCGAACCTGCGCATCCACATCGCGAGCATGGCCCGGGGCCTCAGCATTTCCGTGCGTTTTTTGCCCGGCAAGATTCCGACCATCGAGAACCTCAATCTGCATCCCAGCCTCAAGGACCTGTGCGGTTTCGACGCGGGGCTGATCATCTTTTGCGGAGCCACGGGTAGCGGCAAGTCCTCGACCATCGCCTCCATGCTCGGGGAGATCAACCGCACCCGCAATGCCCACGTGGTGACCATGGAAGACCCCATCGAGTACCGCTTCCAGTCCATAAAATCCTACTTTGAGCAGCGGGAGATGGGCCTGCATTTCCACTCCTTTGAGCAGGCCTTGGTGGACGCGCTCCGGCAGATGCCCGACGTGATCCTGGTGGGCGAGATGCGCCAGCGCGAGATCATGCAACAGACCCTGCACATCGCCGAGTCCGGACACCTCGTGTTCACCACCTTGCACGCCAGTTCGCCCGAGGAGGCCGTGTACCGCATCTGCAACTCCTTCCCTTACGAATACCAGGAAATGATCCGCTTCCAACTGGCCAGTGTGCTCAAGGCCGTGATCGTGCAGCGTTTGGTCTACATCAAGAAGTTGGGTTTCCGTGTGCCCCTGCTCTCGATCCTGCGCGGCAACCACGCGGTCAAGACCTCTATCCGCGACAACAAGCTGGCCCAACTCGAAGGCCTCATCGACATCAGCAAGGCCGAGGGCATGTTCACCTTTGAGCGCTACCAGGAAGAATTCCTGGACCGCAAGGCCCAGTTCGTCAAGCCCAGCGTGGCCTTTAAGTTGGACAGTTCCACCAAGCCTGACACCGTGTACGAGTCCCGGCATATTGATTACAGCGTGTCCTCGGATGTCTGCGACGAGGTGCCTGCGGTGCGGAGTTACGCAGGAGGAGTTGGCGCCGCAAACGTCATGGACATCACCGGCTCCGTGGGCGGGCAGAGCGTGGAATCCGGGGCTGTTGACGAGTACATCAAGCAGTTGGAAGGCGGCAAGTAACGCGCTGGTCAAGCGTGACCCCTGCCCGGTGCGAGGCGAACCGGACAAGGGTCTGGAGGAAGGCTGCCCTGGTAAAGTGGGTTGAGGTGTCTTGTTACCAGTTGGCGGCCGGGGAGACCTTGTCTGGAGTATCGGACTCGTGTCCGTCCCTGCTCAAGGCTCTGCGCACCAAGTCCACGAGAAGGTCCGGCTCAAAAGGCTTGTCCAGCCAATAGTCCGCGCCCTCGGCCATGGCTTGTTTGCGGCGGAAGTCGTTATTTTCGCTGGAAACCACGATCACGGGCGTGTCCGCGCAATGCCCGGCCGAGCGCAAGCAGATCAGAAACTCAATGCCGTCCATGCGCGGCATGTTCAGGTCCGTGATGATCAGGTCCGGGCACTTGGCGATATTCTCCAGTCCCTCCAAGCCATCTGCGGCCTCGATCATGGTGATTCCCTCGTCTTCCAGGATCTGGCCCACCAGTTGGCGGATCACCTTTGAGTCTTCAATGACAAGCGCTGTAAGGGACTTCGTGGTCTGAGTCATGGGCGCTCCTTTGCAGGCCCTGGTATGGGCCTCCGTACACAAAGGAATGCAAAAACCGTGCTTTTTCTTATGGTTGAGCTGTAATCCCTGAGAAATCAAGGGATTGGAAGGGGAGGGGAGCTTGAAGGGGGGGGCAGCCCAGGCAATAACTGCCGCAAACGCCAAAAAATCGTCGGGTCAGGCCTGGGTGAACAGCTCAAACCAGCGGGCATGGAGCCCGCGCGATTTGTCGCGGCGAAGGCAGCGCAGAACGCGTATCAGGGCCGAAGCGCGCCCCGGGATCAGCTCCAGAGCGCCGGAGTTGTCCACGACCAGGTCGCAGGCCTGCATCTTCTTGGCTTCGGGCCATTGCCAGGACTCCATGGCCGCGAGCATGTCCTGGTCCCAGCCCCGGGACGCAGCCAAGCGATCGAACCGCAATTCGCGGGGGCAATACACAGCCACCAGCATATCGGCCCGGCCCTTGGCCGGAAGCTTCGACTCCAGGAACAAGGGGATCTCGGCCACGGCCATGCGCTTGTGGCTGTTGTTTGCCCAGAAAGTATCGAGCTGGTGCCAGACCATGGGGTGCAGGGCGCCTTCGATTTCTCCCTTGATGGCGGATGATTCGCGCATGGCCGCGAACAGGGCCTGCTTGTCAATGCGCTCCTCATCGTCGTCCCCAAGCAGAAAGCGGTCGCCGTAGCGGTTGCGCACAAAGGACCAGCCGTCCGCGCCGGGTTCGTACAGCTCGGCCACGGCCTGGTCCGCGCTGAAGCAGGGGACGCCTTGGGCGGCCAGTTCCCTGAGCAAACTCGACTTGCCGCAGCCCGGCAAACCCGTGATCACTACCCGCTGCAAGGAGCGGGACATGAAGCACATGGCCCGGCCCATGTCCTTGGGCGGTGCTTGCCGCAACGACCAGTCCGGGGATTCAGGCTGTGTGGGATGAGAAAAGGTCAGCTTCCAGGCATGCAGCATCTGGCGCGCGGCCAGTGCGGCCAGGCCCGGGAATTGGCGCATGGCCACGGGGTCGCCGTAGACTTGGTCGCCCACCAGGGGGTGGCCCGCATGCTGGAAATGCACGCGAATCTGATGGGTGCGGCCCGTATGTAGGATGACGCGCACCAGGCTGAAGCGGCCCTTGGGATCGGCATACAGGACCTCGTATTCGCTGAGCGCTTCGCGGCCTCCTTTGGGTACAACAGCCATCTTGACCTTGCTCGCGGGGTGGCGGCCAATGGCTTGGTCAAATCGGCCCTCGGAAGGGTCAGGCACGCCGTGGACCACGGCCAGATATTCCTTGTGTATGCTGCGATCGGCAAAGGCGCGGCTCAGCTTGAGCCGTGTTGGTTCGTTCAGGGCCACGAGCAGCAGGCCGCTGGTGTCCTTGTCCAAGCGGTGCACAATGCCGGGGCGCTCCGGGTCCATGGCCGGGCCTGCCAGTTCCGGAAATTCGTGCAGCAAGTGGTGGACCAGGGTGGGTTCCGTGATGCCGGGCGCGGGATGCACGGTGAGTCCTGCGGGCTTGTTGAGCACCACCAGGTCCGGGTCCTGGCGAAGGATGTCCAGGGGGCCGGGGACCGGCGCAAGGGCCGGGCCGTCCAGGGGAACATCCGGAAGTTCGATTGCCACGGTCTGTCCGGCTGCGGCCTTGAATGCGGGTTTGGTCTTGACCTCGCCGTCCACCAGGACGCAGCCCTCGCGAATAAGAGTTTTGTGCCGCTCCCGCGACAACTCCAGATCGGCAAGGGCCAGGCCCACCACGTGGTCGAGCCGGGTCTGGTCCAACTCCTTGGACAGGATCAGGGTGAAGTGGCGTTGGTGAGGGTCCATGATCAACAACCTTGGATTGCAGGCACGGAGACGTTGTGTCCCGGGCCGTCCCTGTGTATCGTGTCCCCGCGTTCCCGGCAAGGCGGCAACGCCAAGGTCCTGTTTATGGAAAAATTGGCTGACATCACGGCACTGGTCCTGACCAAAGACGGCGAGCGCTTGCTGGGCAAGTGTTTGGCCTCGCTTGAGTTTTGCGGGCGGATACTGGTGGTTGATTCCGAATCCACGGATTCCACCCAGGAGATCGCGGCCCAAGCAGGGGCCGAGGTCATGGTCCGCCCCTGGCCCGGCCCTGTGGACCAGTTCCGCTTCGCCCTGGAGCAAATCAGCAGCCAGTGGGTGCTCAGCTTGGACCAGGACGAGTGGCTTGATAAGGAGCTGATCGAAACGGTCAAAGCCACGATCCAGTCGCCGCCCCAGGCGGACGTGGACCTGGCTGGCTACTATCTCAACCGCCGGTCCTATTATTTCGACCGCTTTCTCAGCCACAGCGGCTGGTATCCCGACCCCTTGCTGCGCCTTTTCCGCCTGGGCCACATGGAGGTCACGGCCAGCGGCCCGCACTATTCCTTCCAGCCCCAGGGCCGGACCCGCCGACTCAAGGCCGGTGACATCCTGCATGTTCCCTACAAGGATCTTGCCGAGCACTGGGACAAGATGAATTCCTACACCAGCCAGGCTGCTGCTGATTTGCGGGCCAAGGGCAAGAAGGGCGGGCTCCTGAGCGCCATGGCCCACGGCCTGGGCCGCTTCTTCAAGGTTTATGTCATGCGGCGGGGTTTTCTTGACGGCAAGGCTGGGTTCATCCTGGCCCTGCACGCCTTTTTCTACGGATTCCACAAATATCTGCGCGCGGCAGAGCCGAAAAAAGAGCCCGAGGAGTTTTCCTCCCCGGGCGATTGATTCCTTTTCTTTTCCGAATCAGTAGGCGTTGGCCAGCCACTCTATGGCTTCGCGAAAATCCAGGGTGTTTTCGTAAATGGCCCGGCCCGTGATCGCGCCTTCCAAACCCTTGGCGTACAAGGGGTACAGGGCCTTGAGGTCGTCGAGCACGGCCACGCCGCCCGCCACGATCACGGGCAGGTCCGTGGCGTCGATGAGGGCTTCCAGGGCTTCCAGGTTCACGCCGGTCTGCATGCCGTCGCGGCTGATGTCCGTGTACACGAGAAAGCTCGCGCCCTGGTCCTTGAGCTTGGGCGCCACGTCCAAGACATTCAGGCCCGAGTCTTCGACCCAGCCCTTGGTCTTGAGGCGGCCGTCCACCGCGTCCAGGGACACGCCGATCTTGCCGGGCAGGGCCTTGCAGAGTTGCTCGAATGTGCCGGGGTCCTCAAGGGCCATGGTGCCGATGAGCAGCCGGGCCACTCCGGCCTCGATGTAGGCCTTGGCGGTCTCCAGGTCCCGGATGCCGCCGCCGAGCTGCACGGGAATGGCCAACTGCTCGCAAATGGACTTGATCAGGTCGAAGTTGGCGGGCCTGCCGCTGAACGCGCCGTCCAGGTCCACCACGTGCAGCCAGGCCGCGCCCAGGTCCGCCCAGTGGCGGGCCATGGCTGCCGGGTCCTGGGAAAACACCGTGACCTGATCGGCCAGCCCTTGCCTGAGACGAACACAAATACCGTCCTTGATGTCAACAGCGGGAAACAGAATCATAAGCCGAATTGATCCAATGCTTTGGTGATGGCTTCCTTGGCCAGTTCCTCTGCCATGACCCATTGGCCGCCACGGGACACAAAGGCGTCGATGGTGAGCAGGTTGTCGCTGAGAGCCACCTGGGTTTCTTCATAATGGTAGCGGGTGACCAGGCCAAAACCCTTGACGTCCACCACGTAGAAGTCAATGGCCACGCCCGCCGGCTCTACCGAGCCAACAGCCGAGCCCTGCCGCTCCTTCCAATACACGACTTGGGGCACGAGCACGTAGTCCGCGGATACGCACTGGCCCACCTTGACCCAGTATTCCAGGGCCGAGCCCGGTTCTTCGCTCATGGCTTGGGCAGTCTGTTCTTCACAGGGCGTGGTCAGGGACACGTCCATGTGCGCCCTGCCGCGCGAAGAGAGTTGGGAGCCCAAGTAAGCGTCCAAAGAGCGTAGGGATTCAGCGGACGCGGTTTCGCTGCCCGGCGGGATGTGTCCGGCCAGGAGTTCTTCCACTGAGCCGGCCTGGTGAAAGGCGGCCACGGCCATGGACAGGGTTTCCTCCACTGGCGAGGCAGCCTGCCTGGCTTGGCAGCCCAGGACCATCGCTGCGACAACAATGCTAGTCAGAAACAGGAGAAAGATTCTCATTTTTCTAGGCTCCCTTTGGTGGACATGACGCCGCTGGGCGCGTTGCGGGCCGGGCTCATGGCTTGGGCCAGGGCCAGGCCGATCCCCTTGCACGCGGATTCCAGGAGGTGGTGTCCGTTCTGGCCGTAGGCAAAGTCCATGTGCAGGTTGAGTTTGCCGCTGAACGCCAGGGACTTGAAAAATTCCCGCCACACGTCCCGCTCCTCTCCAGCGATGAGCGCGGGCAGGATATCGTCGTTGTAGACGAGGTAGGGGCGGCCCGACAGATCAAGGGTCACGTCGCACAGGGCCTCGTCCATGGGCACCCTGGCCCAGCCCACGCGGGCGATGCCCGCCTTGTCGCCCAAGGCCTCATGCAGGGCTTGGCCCAGGCAGATGCCGATGTCCTCCAGGCTGTGGTGGGCGTCCACTTCCAGGTCGCCCTTGCAGCGCAGGTCAAGGTCCATGGACGCCCAAAAGGCGAGCAGGGTCAGCATGTGGTCGGCAAAGCCCCAGCCCGTTTCCACCGTGACCTGGCGGTTTCCGTCCAGATTGATGGACAAGGCGATGTCCGTCTCCTTGGTGGTGCGGGTTATGGTTGCCTTACGTGTGCTCATGCTGCGCTCCAGGGTTGGTGTTGGGGATCACGGCCAACTGATCTAGGCTCCCGCGCCTTCCATTTCATCTTCGTCCATGTCGTCCAGTTCATCGGGCGAGGGTTTTTTCTTCTTGCCAAAGAAGTGGGCCACCCAGATGCTGAGTTCGTAAAGCACGATCAGCGGTCCGGCCATGAAAAGCTGAGATATCATGTCCGGCGGGGTGAGAACGGCCGAGGTCACGAAGCAGAGCAGGATGGCGTACTTGCGGTTTTTGCGCAGCCAACGGGCAGTGACCAAGCCCAGCCGGGACAGGAAAAAGATCACCAGAGGCAGCTCAAACACCAAGCCAAAGGCGAACAGGAGCTTCACGGAGAAGCTGAAGTATTCCGACATTTTGGGCGTCAAGGTGATGACTTCGTTGGACAGGCCGGCAAAGAAATCACAGATAAAGGGAAAGACGATGAAGTACCCGAACAAGGCGCCACCCGTGAAAAAAAGGCCGGAACAAAAGGCGATGGGAATGAGCAGCTTGCGCTCTTCGGCATAGAGCCCGGGCGAGATGAATCCCCAGAATTGATAAAAAATATACGGGCTGGTGCCCAGAATACCCGTCACCAGGGAGACCTTGAGATAGGTGAAGAACTGCTCGGGCAGGCTCGTGGTTTGAAGGTGGCCGCCGAGGGGCTCCAACACGACCCACAAGGGGGCCATCAGGATATTGAAGAGGTCTTCCTTGAAGAAAAAGGCCACCACCATACCGACCATGGCCGCGATGAACACCCGAACCATCCGGATGCGCAGTTCGGTCATGTGGCTCATGAAAGTCATGGGCTTGTCTTCTTCGGGCTCCTCCGGAGGCGGGCTTTGTGGGTCGTCGCCTCCGGCTGCCGCCTCTTGGGCCAGTTCCTCCACGGTGGGGATGTCGTCTTGCGGCCCTTGGGGGCGTTGTTCGTCACTCATGCCGCGCCTCCCTCAGGGGCCTTGTCTTTTGGTTCGGATGTGGGAGCTGGGTCCTGCTCGGGTTTCGGGGTGGCCTCAATGGTTTGCGCTGCTGTTTCCACGGCTGCGGTGTGTACTTCGCCGGATGCAGTCTCGAATGATGGTCCTGCCTCTTTGAGGAGTTCCAGGTCGGATTTGGCGGACACGTTGGTGTCCTCGGAAGCAGCTTGCGCGGCGTCGCCGGGGGATTCGGCGGATTCAACGGGGGCGTCCGTGGTGGTGGAGGTGGTCTCCGTAACGGTCTTTGTCTGTTTGTCCGAATCGGTGGAGGCGGCCTCGGCGGTTGCCTCGGCTGCCTTGCTTTCCTTGAGCCTGGCCTTGGCCTCGTCCAGGTTGATTTGCAGGGACGTGGACTTCTCCTCGGCGTCTTGGGCCTGCTTCTTATACTTATTGAGCTTGCGCTGGGACTCGCGCAGTTCCTTGTCTTCGCGCTCGATCTCCGTATTGATGGTGCGTTGGAAATCCGTGGACATACGGCGGTATTCGCCCATGACCTTGCCCAGGGTGCGGGCGATGGTGGGGATCTGCTTGGGGCCCACAATCATGATGGCCACGACGATGATGATCAAAAACTCGGTACTGCCGATGCCGAACATGCGCGTCTCGCTTATTTCTACGGGGTTGCCGCTGAGAGCGGGGGCTGGTTGGTGTCAATCATTCCCATTCAATGGTGGAGGGCGGCTTGGAGGAGATGTCCAGGACCACCCGGTTCACGCCCTTGACCTCGTTGATGATCCGGTTGGAGATGCGGGCCAGGATTTCCGAGGGCAGCCGGGACCAGTCCGCGGTCATGGCGTCCACGCTGTCCACCACGCGCAGGGCGATGACGTTTTCATAGGTGCGGTCGTCGCCCATGACGCCCACGGTCTTGAGCGGGAGCAGCACGGCGAATCCCTGCCAGACCTTGCGGTACCAATTGGAGGCCACCAACTCGTTCTGCACGATCTTGTCGGCCTGGCGCAGGATGTGCAGCCGTTCGGCCGTGATCTCGCCGATGATCCGGATGGCCAGGCCTGGGCCGGGAAAGGGGTGCCGCCAGACAATGAAGTCGGGCAGGCCCAGCTCCACGGCCACCTTGCGCACCTCGTCCTTGAAAAGCTCGCGCAGGGGCTCCACCAGGTCCATGTTCATGGTCTCGGGCAGGCCGCCCACATTGTGGTGGCTCTTGATCACGGCGGACGGGCCCTTGAAGGACACGGACTCGATCACGTCGGGATAGAGGGTGCCTTGGGCCAAGAACCTGGCGTTGTCCACGGTCTTGGCTTCTTTGTCAAAGACCTCGATAAAGGTGTGGCCGATGATCTTGCGCTTTTCCTCGGGGTCTTCCACGCCCTCCAGGCGGGAGAGGAACAGGTCGGCAGCGTCCACGTACCTGAGGTTCAGGTCAAAATGCTTGCGCAGGTAACCCACCACCTCTTCGCCTTCGTTGAGGCGCAACAGGCCGTTATCCACAAAGATGCAGGTCAGCTGCTTGCCAATGGCCTTGTTGAGCAGCACCGCGACCACGGTGGAGTCGATGCCGCCGGACAGGCCGCAGATCACGCCCGCGTCGCCGATTGTGTCCCGGGACTCGGCCAGGGCCGTGTCCACGAACGAGGACATGGTCCAGGACGAGGAGAGGCCGGCCACCTTGAACAGAAAATTGTGCAGGATGCGTTCGCCCTGGTCAGTGTGCGCCACCTCGGGGTGGAACTGGACCGCGTAGATCTTTTTCTCTTCATTGGCCATGGCGGCATAGTCCACATTCGGAGTGCGGCCTATGGCGGTGAAGCCGGGCGGCGGGGCCAGCACCTTATCGCCGTGGGACATCCACACGGTGAGCAGGGCCTTTCTATCGAGGCCGTCCCAGAGCGGTGACTCGGCCAGGAATTCCAACTCGGCGCGGCCGTATTCCCGGTCCTCGGACGCAGCCAGTTCGCCGCCCAGGTTGTGGGCCAGGAGCTGCATGCCGTAGCAGATGCCGAGCACGGGCACGCCCAGGTCGATGAGGCCGGGATCATAGGGCGGGGCGTCGGCGTCGGTCACGCTGGACGGGCCGCCCGAAAGAATGATGGCGTCGGGCTTGAGGGCCGCGATGGCCGAGGCAGCCTCGGTGCAGGGGTGGATTTCCGAATACACCCCGGCTTCGCGCACGCGGCGGGCAATGAGTTGGGTTACTTGGGACCCGTAGTCGATAATGATGACTTTGTGCATGACGTTCATGGGGCGTCCTTGGCCTGGAACGGGCCGGGTTTAATACTGCTCCACCCGGTAATTGGGCGCTTCCTTGGTGATGATCACGTCGTGCACGTGGCTTTCGCGCAGGCCCGCAGGCGAAATCTCCACGAACTGCGCCTTGTCCTGGACCTCCTGGATGGACGCACAGCCCACATAGCCCATGCCCGAACGCAAGCCGCCAATGAGCTGGTAGATCACGTCCAGGACCGTGCCCTTGTAAGGCACCCGGCCCACGATGCCTTCGGGCACCAGCTTGGAGCTCTCTTCCTGGTCCTGGAAATATCTGTCGGACGAGCCCTCGCGCATGGCGTCAATGGAACCCATGCCGCGATAAATTTTGTAGCGGCGGCCCTGGTAGAGAATGGTCTCGCCAGGACTCTCGTCGGTTCCGGCAAGCAAGCTGCCGATCATGACGGAATCCGCACCAGCCGCCAGGGACTTGGCCACGTCGCCCGAAAACTTGATGCCGCCGTCCGCGATGCAGCAGCAGTCCATTTCCCGCGCAGCCTTGACCGATTCCATGACCGCAGTGACCTGGGGCACACCCACACCGGCCACAATGCGCGTGGTGCAGATGGAACCCGGGCCAATGCCGATCTTGACCGTGTTGGCCCCGGCCCCAAGCAGGGCCTTGGCCCCGTCGTAGGTGGCCACGTTGCCCGCCACGATGGTGGACTGGGGAAAGGTGGCGCGCACCATTTCCACGGTCTTGAGCACGTTTTGGGAATGGCCGTGGGCCGAATCCACCACCAGGAAGTCCGCGCCGCCGTCAAGCAGGGCCTGGGCCCGGGCCATGTCCTGGCTCGCGCCGATGGCAGCGCCCACGCGCAAGCGGCCCTTGTCGTCCTTGCAGGCGTTGGGGTATTTCTTGATCTTCTCGATATCCTTGATGGTGATCAGGCCCTTGAGCTTGCCTGCGTCGTCCACCACCAGGAGTTTTTCAATGCGGTTGGCGTGCAAATGGGCCTTGGCCTGCTCCAGGGTCGTGCCCACGGGCACGGTGACCAGCTTGTCTCCGGTCATCACGTCCGAGACCAAGAGGTCCATGTCGCTCACAAAACGCACGTCCCGGTTGGTGAGGATGCCCACGAGCTGGTCGTCCTTGACCACGGGCAACCCGGAGATGCGGAACTCGGCCATGACCTGCAAGGCCTTGCCCACGGCGATGTCCGGCGGGATGGTCACCGGATCGATGATCATGCCGGATTCCGACTTCTTGACCTTTTCCACTTCCAGCTTGTGGCGCTCAATGGGCATGTTTTTGTGGATCACGCCCACGCCGCCCATGCGCGCCAGGGAGATGGCCAATCCGGATTCCGTGACCGTATCCATGGCCGCGCTGACAAGAGGGATGTTGAGCTTGAGCTCGGGCGCGAGATAGGTGGACACGTCCACCTGGTCGGGCAGCACTTCCGAATAGCCGGGAAGCAGCAGCACGTCGTCGAATGTCAGCGCCTTGCCAAGGACTTTTTGCATGGGGGTCACCGTTTCCTGGTTAAAGGTTCGCGCGGGGCGGTGTTCTGCTCGGGAACACGCCTGATCGCCATGTGCCGGTACTCGCGCTGGCTTTCTATTTCACGATCTCTCGGCCCTTGTCAATCAACGCCCGCCTTGGCCGCGCCGGGCCGCGCGGCCCCTATTCCCCTTCATGGGCCGGTGAAGCCGTGGCGTCTTCTTCGGGAACTTGAGCCTCATCGTCCCCTTGGGTTTCCTGTTCTTGGCCGCCCATCTCAGCCGGGTCCATGGCCAGCTCCTCTTGGGCCATCTGCTTGATGTCCTCGGGCACGGTGGGGTCCTCAAGCAGGGCTTCGAATATGACCTCGGCCTCCCCGCGCCGGCCCCCGAAGTTGTACACCGTGGCCAGGTTGAGCTGGGCCAGGTGGCTCTCCGGGTCGTGCTCCAGAATGAGCAGGAATTTTTCCGCAGCCTTGTCGTACTCTTCCAAGCGGAAGTAGGCCACGCCGCACAGGTTGAGCACGTCCACCTCGGCCGGGGCCTCCTCGAAATCCAGGCCCGAGCGTAGCGCCTCTTCCATGTAGCCCGCGCTCATGGAGAATTCTTCGAGTTGATAGGAAGTCAGGCCGAGCAAGTACAGGGTCTCGCTGTCCGAGGGCTGGGCTACCAGGGCCGTGTTCAGGAAATGCTGGGCCTCTTCATACGCGCCCATGTCCAGGAACTCCTCGGCCACGGCCAAGTTCAGCTCCGGGTTCTCCGGGTCCTCGCCCAGCATGCGCATGAGCTCCCGGATCTGGCCCATGTCCTGGCCGCCCGGCATCTCGCCCATACCCGAGCCCGATCCGCCGGGCATCTCCACCTGGCGCACAATGGTCGGGTTGGACAGGCGCGAAAAAAAGGACGAGGCGAACACCGCGAGCAGGAACAGGCCCATGACCGCGAGCACAACCTTTTGCCCTCCCCTGGAAGGGGTCAGGCCACATTCGTTAGCTGTCTTGGTCATTCCTGAGCAACTCCAGATGTTTGATGCGGGTGTTGAGTTTTTTTTGGCCCAGGGCCAGCAGCAGCACGTAGGCGCCGAGCACGACCCAGACAACGATGTTGGCGGCCATCAAGTAGGTGGTATCCATAAGTGTCTCCGTTATTGACGGGTTATTCCACAATGGTCAGGGCCTGCAGCCGGTCCTTGTCCCTGAGCTGGCCGAAGCGGGTCAGGGTCAGGGCCAGCCAGGGGAAAAGCCACGCGCCCAAACACACGAACAGGGTGGTGAGCATGGCCGGGTCCAGGCCGATGGAGCGGGGGTGGGCCTGCATCTCCTGTGGCCAGAGCCGGGTGGCGAAAAAGACCAGGGGCACGTCCAGAAACGCGGCAATGCCCACCACGGCGGCCACGGCCGCCTTGCGCTCCCTGCCCATGTTCAGGGACCGGAGCAGCATATACCCCGCGTATATGAACCACATGACCAGGGTGGTCACCAGACGGGGTTCCCAGATCCACCATTGGCCCCAGGACCCTTTGCCCCAGATGGAGCCGGTGATCAGGGCCAAAGCGATGAACAGGACCCCCACCTCGGCCATGGCCGCGGCAGCCAGGTCAAATCCTGGCTTGCGCTTGATGAGATACAGGACCGAGGCCACGAACACCCCGAAAAAGCTGACCATTCCCCACCAGGCAAAGGGCAGGTGCACGTAAAAAATCTTTTGGGTCAGCTGCATGGTCTGCTCAATGGGCGCGTATTCATAGATGAACCAGCTGCTTATGGGCAGGGCCACGCAGCTCAGAAGGGCGATGAGGGGCAGGAGTTTGAGACGCATGGGGACCTCTAGGGAGTTGGGGTTATTCTTCTCCACTATACACGAATGGAAACAGGAGCAAGCCCGCCGCCAAAAAAAGCGCGTCAAAGGCCAGGGCCAGCCAGAGCCAGGACTGGACGCCCTCTGTCACGCCCTCTGCAACATCAGGGGAAAACACCGCTGCCCCGGCGCGGATGCCCGCAAGCAGGGCCGGGATCAGCAGGGGAAACAGGATCACCGTGAGCAGGGACTCCCGCGAGGCCTGGCCCTGGGCCAGGGCGCCCAGTAAGGAGCCCAGCGCGGCCAAGCCAATGTCCACGAGCACCAGCACCAGCAGGGCCATGGGCCAGCCCTCCGATATGGGCTGGCTCAAAAAGGCCACGCATGCCGGAAAAAACACGATTTGCGCGGCCACGAGCAGCACGAGCCCGGCCAGTCCCTTGCCCAGCCACACGGCCTGGGCGGGCACGGGCGCGAGCAGCAGGCCAAAGCGCGTGCCGTTGCTTTCTTCGAGGGAATACAGGGTATTGAAGACCAGGACCTGGGCGAATGCCGAGGCCAGCCAAAAGATGGCGGCCGCGCCCTGGGCCGGGATCAGCCGTCCGGTTTCCCGGGCCAGACTGAATACGAAAATGAGCAGGAGGCCCAGGAGCAGGGCCTGGACCAGCCCGGTGCCCCGCGCCAGGGTCAGGCGCAGGTCCTTGGCCGCGATGCGCAGGGCCGGAGCGATCATGGCGCGGCCTCCACGGATTCAGGCGGGGTGAAACCGCTTGCCGGGCCAAAATAGGCCACCTGCTTGTTCTCCAGATACAGGATCTGGTCGGCCAGGGCCAAGTCCCGCTCCAGATGGTGGCTGACCCAGACCAGGGATGCCGATCGTTCTTTGGCCGCTTCAATTTCGCGCTTGAGAATGGCCATGGATTTAATGTCGAGACCCGTGCCGGGTTCGTCGAGCAGGATGAGTTGGGGCTGGAGCAGGAAGACCCGGGCCAGGGACAGACGCTGGCTCATGCCCCGGGAAAAGGTCCCGGCCCGCTCCCCGGCAAAAGGAGCCAGCTCCATGCGCCGCAGGGCCTCCATCAGCGTGTCCCGGGACACGGGCAGGCCGTGCAGCCCGGCCCAAAAGCGCAGGTTCTCCACGGCGCTCAAGTCGGGATAGATAAAGGTGGTGTGGCCGAGAAAACCCAGCTTGGCCTTGTCCAGGGCAAGATTGACCGAACCCGAGGTGGGGCGGGCCAGACCAGCCATGACCTTGAGCAGGGTGGACTTGCCCGCGCCGTTGGGTCCGGCCACCAGGAGCACGGTCCCGGCGTCGATATCCAGGCTCACGTTCTTGAACACCAAACGTGCGCCAAATATCTTCGACACCTTATTCAGACTGAGCAGCACAGGCCATTCCTCGACTATTTCTTGCCTTTTTTCTGCTTTTTGCCCTTGGCCGGGCTTGCGGCGGCCCGGGGCTTGCGCGGCCCGCGCTTGAGCCCCAGGAGCGGAAAGAGGCACATGAGCGTGCCGCCGATCCACATCCAGTTGACCAGGGGATTGATCTTGATCTGGACCCGGACCGAGTCGTCCTGGGCCACGGAGAGGAGGGTGGCGTAAATTTCATCGCCAAAGCCGGGGATCACGGACACCTCGGCGTACTGGTCGTCCCAGCCCGTGTAGATGCGGCGCTGGGGCCGCAGTTCGCCGTAGGGGGCACCGTCCTTTTCCACGAAGAGCAGGGCCTCGGCGTAATCCATGGCCGGAGTGGAATCAAAGTCCCAGTGGTCGTAGGTCACGGTGTAGCCGTCAATTTCCATGGACTCGCCGGGAAACAGGACCTCATCCTTGGTCACCTGGTAGGGACCGGAAAAGGCGATGCCCAGCACGATCAAAGCCAGGCCGATGTGCACGCCGTACGCGCCCCAGGAACTTCTCACCTTGCGCACGCCCTTGTCCGTGGCGAACAGGAGCAGCACGCCCGCTACTATGGCCGCTGCCGAGGCGGCTGCCAAGGGACCCATGGGCAGTTGGAACGAGCCCACGTTGTAGAGGTCGATATGCTCGGGGATGCCGTAAGTGAACCAAACCAGGACCAGGGCTCCGGCCAGCACGCCGCCCACCAGGGCGAAGGCCCAGCCCTTGCGGACGCCGCCTTGCCAATTGAGCCAGGGGCAGATCACGAGCATGAGCGACAGGAGCACGAAAAAGGGCAAACAGACCATGTTGTAGAAGCGCTCGTTCATGCCCTCGGTGATGGTGCCGAACGCGCTGGAAATCACCGGCCACATGGTGCCCAGCAGGATCACGAAGCCGATGAGCAGGAGCAGCCAGGCCGCCATGATCAGGAATCCGGACCGGCTCATGAGCCCGCTCAGGGGCTTGCCCTGATAGCGGGTGCCCGCGAACATGACCAGCACGGACAGGCCCAGGGAGAACAGGATGAAGACCAGGAGCGGCGGCCCCACGCCCTTGTCCGTAAAGGCGTGCAAGCTGTCGATCACGCCGGAGCGTACTAAATAGGTAGCGAAAAAGCACATGACCAGGGTCAGGAACATGAGGAACACATTGGTGTTGATCAGGCTGCCGCGCCGGGTTTCCAGGACCGCTGTGTGCAGAAAGGCCGTGGCCGTGAGCCAGGGAACGAGGGAGGCGTTTTCCACGGGGTCCCAGGCCCAGTAGCCGCCCCAGCCCAGCTCCATGTACGACCACCAGCCGCCGAGCACGATGCCTGCCGTGAGCAGGATCCAGGCCCATAGGATGAAGTTGCGTGAAATGGCGAGCCAACTGCCTTCGATCTCACGATTGCCGGACATGGTCTGGGCCAGGGCCAAACAGGCCGGCACCGTGAAGCCCGCATAGCCCAGGAACAGGGCCGGCGGGTGAAAGACCATGCCGATGTTCATGAGCAGGGGGTTCATGCCCCTGCCTTCCATGGGCGGCGGGTCCAAACGCACGAACGGGTTGGACCAGCAGGTGACCAGGAGCAGGAACACGGCCAAAACCGCCATATGAAAGACCCAGAACCAGAGCCGCGTGGATTCGGTCAGGTTTTTGTACGAAGGCGTGATGGCGAAAATAAAGGCGAACAAGGCCACGCACGCGGCCCAGAAGAGCAGGGAGCCTGCCTGTCCGGCCCAGAACGCCGTGACCTTGTAAAACAGCGGCATCACCGAGTTGGTGTAGCTCTGGATGTATTCAAAGGAAAAATCCGAATTCACCAGGGCGCTGAGCAGGATGGTCGAGGCCAGGAGCAGAAGGAAGGTGATGAAGTAATGGCCGCCGCGCACCAGGGGCACGGGCTTCTGGTTGCCGGTCCAAAGCAGGAAGGACGCGATGCCTCCCAGGAACAGGCAGGCCAAGAGCGCCACCAGAAGCGTGAGGTAAGCGAAAAGATGCATGGAATCTCCTTGCTGGGGGATCGATCTCCATAAACCGGATCATCAAGAAATGAAAGGCCGCGAAAGCGGCCTCAGTCTGCTGATAAAGCACCACCTGCTGCGTCACTGAAAAAAGTCAAGCTCTGCTATCCACATCCCTAAGGCTCGCTGTGCTCGACTAAGGGCTGGTGGTTTGCATCTGGCACTTTCTCAGCAGCCTGATATTACAGCGAATGGGCGACGCGCGCCCTTAGGAGTCTTGCTGGTTGCTGTATTGTTCGTACTTGGACGGGCACTTGGTAGTGAGCATGGCCGCCTCGAACACGCTGGTGCCGGGCTGCAGCCTGCCTTCCACAATGACCTCCACCCCTGGAGTGAAGGTGTCGGGCAGCACGCCGCCAAACTCCACTTCCAGCATTTTATCCGGCTCTTCCCGGTCGAGCATGGTGAAGCGGATGCGGCCCTCGCCCAGGTCCTGGTGGCCGCCGTCATCTACAACGCCGAAGAGCCGGGCCGCCTCAAGCTCGCCCGTTTCCATGAGGGGCACTGCCTCGGCCACCTTGAGGAATTGCAGGCTGGACGACAGCCCCGAGGCCACCAAAGCGGCCACGCCACCCAGGATCAAAACCAAAGCGGCAACATAAATATATGTGTTGGATTTTTGCGACATGAATATCTCCAGGAAAAAAGGGGAATTGCTACAAACCGGCTGCTATGGAGTGTAAGGATTATTCGGATTTCGTCAACTCCTTGCGCTGCTGCCGGGCCAACTCGCGCAGGTCTTCCACGGCGTCGGATTCGTCCACGATCTCCTTGCCCAGGATTTCCTCGAGCACATCCTCCAGGGTCACCACCCCGGCCACGCCGCCATATTCATCCAGAACCACGGAAAGGTGCTGGCGAGAGTCCAGGAGACGGACCAGGAGCCGGTCCAGGGTCAGGGTCTCAACCACGAAGCGTACCGGGCGCATGAGTTCGCCAATGGGCATGTCGTCCTGGTCCTCGGCCACGGCGTTGAGCACGTTGCGGCGAAAGACCACGCCCACGATGTCCTCGGTGTCGTTGTTCTCGTAGACCGGGATCCGGCTGTAGCGCCAGATTTCCTTCATGGTCCGGGCCTCGGCCGTGCGGGTCTCGGCGGGCAGGGAAAAAACCACGGTGCGCGGGGTCATGATGTCCTTGACCATCTTCTCATCCAGGGCCAGGATGTTTTTGATGGTGGATTCCTCAAAAGGCTTGATGAACCCGGACTTGCGGGTCAGGCTGACCACGGCGCGGATGTCGTCTTCCGTGGTGCGCGGCCCCTTTTGGGTGGGCCTGAGCTTGCGGGCCACGGACCCGGCCACCCAGATCATGGGCGTGAACACCCAGACCAGAAACAGCAAGGGTTTGGCCAGGACCGGAGCCAAGGAGCGGGCATAGGCCACGCCCAGGGTCTTGGGCAGGATTTCGGAAAAGAGCAGGATGGCCAGGGTGAAAAAGGCCGCGAACACGCCGAGCGCTGCCGAGCCGAACACGTCGGCTGCCGCGGCACCGGCGATGGAGGCTCCGGCCGTGTTGGCCACGGTGTTCAGGGTCAGCACCGCGGTGATGGGCTTTTCCACGTCAGCGCGCAGCTTGTAGAGGATAAAACCCGAGGGCCGCCGCTGTTTGCGGAGCTGCTCGATGTAGCTCCAGGGAATGGAGTAGAGCACGGCTTCCGCCACTGAACACGAGGCGGAAATCACGATGGCCAGGACCGTCGATATAATTAAGAGGGTCATGTCGGTATTTCGGACACACGAGCGCCCGAAGGGGTTGGGATACAACTGGATAGGGGAATGTGGCCGGGAGGCTGGGGGTCATCCGTCATAGGTGATTGCAATATACTGCGCGTTCAGGCAAAAAGCAATCCCTGCACCAGAAGATGCGCAGGAAAACATCCCGTTCCCGGCCTGGAAATCTTTTTCTTTTTTTCCCGGATCTTGTGCAAAAGTATCCCTTTTCAGCCATGACAGACACTCCCCGCAATTGGTTCATGATTCGCTTGAGCGCCATGGGCGACGTGGCCCTGACCACGGGCGTGCTGGATTGGTGGGGCAAACAGCGGGGTTTTCGTTTCACGGTCTGCACCCGGGCCGAGTGGACACCGCTCTTTGACGGCCATCCCGCAGTGGACGAGGTGGTGGCCGTGACCCGCGAGCAAACCAAGGGCTTGGCTTGGCCCGTGACCGCGCGCAAGCTGGCGCGCCAATTCAAGGGCCAGGGGTTGCTCGACCTGCACGGCGTTCTGCGTTCCCGCATCCTGGCCGCATTCTGGCAAGGGCCGGTCAGGCGCTACCCCAAGTATTCCCTGGACAGGCGGCGCTATTTACGCACGGGATCCCAGGCCGCAAGGGAACGGCTTCTGCGCCACAACGTGCCCCAACGTTACTGCCTGGCCCTGGAAAGCAGCGCGCCGCCGCGCACGGAACTGCTGCCCCGCATCTTTCCCACTGACCAAGAAAAGGTCGAGGCCGCCCGGGTCCTGGCGGAAATCTCCTCGCCTGAAAGGCCGCTCGTGGCCCTGCACCCCTTTGCCACCCACCCGGACAAGGCCTGGCCAGAGGAGCGTTGGCCCCAACTGGCCCAGCGCCTGGAAGACGCGGGTTTCGACTGGTTCGTCCTGGGCAGGGGAGAGCCGCTGCCGGGCTTGGCGGGCCATCCCCGCGACCTGACCAACCGCAGCAACCTGCGTTTGAGTTGCGCCTTGTTGGACGCGGCCCGGATTCTGGTAACCGGCGACTCCGGCCCCATGCACTTGGCCGGGGGGGTGGCCACGCCTGTTGTCGCCCTGTTCGGCCCCACCGACCCGGCCTGGGGCTTTTACCCGGCAGGTCCGGCTGACCACGTGCTGGAGACCGACCTTGACTGCCGTCCATGTTCCCTGCACGGCAAGCGGCCCTGTACGCGGGGCCGGGAATGTTTGGCCGCGCTTTCGGTTGACCAAGTGCTGCACAGCGTGGATACTGTGATATCGAATCCTTAGCGCCAGAACCATGGAGGAGCCATGCGTCCCCTGTACTTTGACTTCAATGCCACCACTCCTGTAGAGCCCCGCGTGGTCGAGGCCATGTTGCCGTATCTCGAGGATCGCTTCGGCAATCCCGGTTCAAGCCATTTCCTGGGCGTGGCTGCCAGCAAGGCCGTGGGCAGGGCCAGGCAGCAGTTGGCCGAACTGATCAATTGCGAACCCAAAGGCCTGGTGTTCACCTCCGGGGCCACCGAGG
>QZKZ01000138.1 GCA_004796465.1 Desulfovibrio sp. | reverse complement strand
TGGGGCTGGTGGCCTATGGGTTGTTCGGGCTTTTGGCCAAGCCCAAGCCCATTACGCCGCGCCCGCAATGGGGGCTGGCCGTGGGCTTTGCCACGGGCGCGGCGACCGCAGCGATAAGCGCGGGCGGTCCGCCCACAATAGTCTATGTCTCCCTGACCGATTGGCCCAAGGACCAGGCCAAGGCCACCTTGGTGGGCTTTTTCACCATGACCGCTTCCCTGGCGGTCGTGGGCCACGCCTTGACCGGCTTGACTACTACCGAAGCCCAGTGCCTGAGTCTGCTGTGCCTGCCCTCGACCCTGCTGGGCGTGGGCCTGGGGACCCTGGTCTACGGCCGCATGAGCCAGGACGCCTTTCGCAAAACTCTGTTTATGCTGCTCGGGGCCTTGGGGGTCATGATGCTGGCCAGGTCCCTGTAAGCTCGTATTATTCCTTGACTGTCCCAAAGGCTCGGGGCACACCAGGACCATTGTCCGATGTTCTGAAGAGCCGGGAATATGCCGGACACGAGCCGTGAATGCTTCCCCCAATCCGCGTCAAAAGGCCATGGCCAAGCGCAAATTCATCACACCCTTTTCCCTGCCCGTGTATTGTTTCGCCCTGGCCATCGGCGTTGGCGGCGTGCTTTTGCATTTGGACCTGAGTTGCGCGGACCGGCCCATCTCCTGGCTCGACGCCTTTTTCACCGCCACCTCGGCGGTGTGCGTCACCGGGCTCAGCGTGCAGGATACCGGGACCTTTTTCACCCCCTTTGGCCAAAGCGTGATCCTGGGCCTGATTCAATTGGGTGGACTGGGCGTGATGACCTACACCAGCTTGGCCCTGTACTTGTGGCGGCAGCGCGTGTCGCTCACGGACCGCATGGCCGTGGGTCAGAGTTTGCTCCATGACCCGTCGTTTCACTTGGGCCGTTTCCTGCTGTTCATGGCCGGGTTTACCTTGCTGGTGGAGCTGGTGGGCGCGTGCGTGTTGATGGCCCTTGATTCCCAAGGATTTGGCTTGGGCTCGGCCCTGTTCCACAGCATATCCGCCTTTTGCAACGCAGGGTTCTCCCTGAACGCCAACAGCCTCATGGCCTGGCGCGCTGATACGGCCGTGAACCTGGTGTTCATGGTCTTGATCATCTTGGGTGGCTTGGGGTTTTCCGTGCTGGGTGAAACAAGCGCGGCCTTATCGGGACGGCTGGCCGGAAAACAGCGGTTTCGGTTGAGTTTTCACGCCAGGGTGGTGCTCACGACCACCTTGTTCCTGATCGTGGTGGGCTGGACCGCCATTTTCTTGGGTGAGTTGCTGTCCGACAGGGCCGGAGGTTCCCTGTACGAACACGGTCTGAGCGCCCTGTTCCAGTCCGTGACCTGCCGCACCGCAGGTTTCAATACCGTGGACATCGGGGCCATGACCAACATGTCCCTGGTATTCATGCTGCTGCTCATGGTGGTGGGCGGATCGCCCGGCTCCTGCGCGGGCGGGGTCAAGACCACGACCCTGCGCGCGGTGTGGGCTTTCATTACGGCCCAGGTCAAGGGCCGGGAGCAAGTGGTCATCGGCAACCGCGCCCTGGACAAGGAAAGCCTCAACAGGGCCATTACCCTGGCTATTTTTGCGGCCTTCGTGATTCTGACTGCCATCCTGGCCTTGTCCGTGACCGAGGGCCACGGCGTGCCCCATATGGAAGAGCGTGGCCGGTTTCTGGACATCGTGTTCGAGGTGGTCTCGGCATTCGGCACCGTGGGGCTGACCACGGGGCTCACCAACGAATTGACCGCGCCGGGCAAGGCCATTGTGATGGCGCTCATGTTCGTTGGGCGCTTGGGACCGATCATGGTGGTCACCTTTATCCGGGGCTGGCAGCAACGCCTCAGATACGATTGGCCCGAGGACAGCCTCATGATAGGGTAGACACTCCATGTTGGTGACAGGAGGACATGTGGCGACAGATAGGGATGTGGGTATTGTTGGTCTGGGAAAGTTCGGCATGGCCCTGGCCGAATACCTGCTGGAGCAGGGGCACACGATTTTGGGTGTGGACCGGGGCGAGGCGCGGGTCAAGGCCGCGCAGGACCTGCTGGACCAGGTGTTCCGGGCCGACGCCACGGATCAGGCCGCCTTGGCCCAACTGGGCTTCGGCGATCTGCGCCAGGTCATTGTCTGCGTGGGCCAGTCCATGGAAGCCTCGATCCTGGCCACCCTGCACCTCAAGGAACTGGGCGTGGAATCGGTCTGGGTCAAAGCCGTGAGCGACGAGCACGAACGGGTCTTGGAAAAGCTGGGTGCGGATTACGTGGTCTTTCCCGAGCGGTTCGTGGCCAAGCAATTGGCCCACAAGCTGACAGTGCCGGGGCTGGTGCACTCCCTGCCCCTGAGCAAGGGCGTGGTCATGCAGGAAATCCGGGTGGAAAACTGGAGCGGCAAGACCCTGCGCGAGTTGGATCTGCCCAATTCCCACCAACTGCGAGTGGTTGCCCTGCAGCGCAAGGGGGAAGGGGAGTTCGACTACCTGCCCTTTGCGGATATGATGCTCGGTTTGGGAGACATCATCGTGGCCGTGGGCGACCAGGAAGCCATGAAAAAGATCGAGCCCTGATACATGGCCCCAAGGTGTTGCCGGGGCCGGGAATCAAGCCCGGACAATACGCTTCGGGTAAGACGACCAGGAGACAATAATGAGCGAGTACAAGGACTGTCCGAATTGCGGTGCGGTGAACCCCGGCACTATCGATGTGTGCATGGATTGTGGGACGCCTCTGCCTCGTGGAGGAGGCGGCAACAAATCCCTGCTGTTCGTGGGCGTGGGCATTTTAAGCGCGGTGGTGGCGGCGCTTGCCGTGTATCTGCTGCTGGACCGGATAGACCTCTTTGGTGGTTCGGATTCCCCCCCCGAGCCTTCCCAGGTCGAAACCTTCGGAGCGTACCGGGCGACCTTCATGGATAATTGCGGCTTGTCCCGGACCGATGACATCGACATGAGCGGCTTGGAGCAATATATCGTGACCCAGGAAATGTACATCTGCGACCGGGGCGAATATTACCTCGGGTTCATGTTTGTACGCTATACTCCGGATATTGTGCCTGACTTGGATGGCGCGGTGGCCGGTTCGGTCCAGGAGATGCGGGCCAATCCCGACATCTCGGATATCTCCTGCAGCGACGGTGAGTTGACCATTGACGGCTTGCCCGCGCGCAAGGCCACCTGCACGTTTACACTGGCCAGTCAAGGCGAGCAGGGTCGCGCCCATATCCGCTATGTCTTGGACGACCATGATCTGTACATGCTCCAGTCAATTTATCCCGTGTCCCGCGAAGACACGTATGCAGGCCGCGCCAACGCGGTCATGGACTCCCTGCACTTCGCGGCCCAGTAGGACAAATCCTTACGGCAGCCCGTCTGGCAGATAAAAAAGAACCGCCGCCAGGGGGAGTCCTTGGCGGCGGTTTTGATTTTTCCGGAAGGCCCTGTTTCGTGGGCTATTCCCTGATCTGCTCGTTGCGGAGCTGGATATAGGCGTTGCGGAACGCGGAGTAGGGCTCGAACGCCGCGCTTTTTAGGGCGTCGTATTCATCGATGTGAAAGGACAAGGTGTTGAATCGGGCGTATGCAGAGGCAGCCGTGGAAGCGTACCACGGGCTGACATAGGTCACTGGCGACAAGGCGGAGTCACCGAGCATGCCGATGGTGTCACGCAGGGTGGAGGGGCCGAGTAAGGGCCAGACAACATAGAATCCATTGCCAAAGCCCCAAACCGCCAGGGTCTGGCCAAAATCCTCGTCATCCGTGACTTCAACGATGCCTTTGGCGTCGTTGAAGTGGCCGAGAAAGCCGAAACCGTACATGGTGTTGCCCACAAAACGCGAGAACTCCACGCCCGCAGCCAGGAACTTGCCTTGCAGGATGCAGTTCACGAAGCGCACGGGGAACAGCAAGTTATGGAAGAAGTTGCGCACCCCGCGCCGCAATTCATCGGGCACCACATAGCGGTATCCCTTGGCCAAGGGGTTGAGGGCATAGGAATATGCCGCGTCGTTGACCTCGAACCAGAAACGGTTCCACGGCTCCAAAGGGTCGTCCACAATCCCTTCGTCCTCTTCCGCGAAACCGAATTCACTGTCAAAGCCGGCATCGATGGTTGTGCCTTGGGGCGGAATCTGGTCGGCCTCAGCGAACATAATGTCGTCGCTAAAGGGGGTGACTTGGTCGTCCGCGGAATTACAGGCAACAACCTGCAACAGCGTGGCCGAGCCGAGCACAAAGAGAATGAGGGCGCGAAGGAAGTTCATGGGCGTCACTCAAGTAGTGGCAGTCTCTACTGATTTTGGGCCGATTTCATCTCTTCGGCTTTTTGTTGGACAATGTCAATGAATTCTTCAGGGGTATGGGAGTCGAGCAATTCTTGAAACTGGCTACGATAATTTCCCACCAGGCTGACGCCTTCCACCACCACATCGTACACTTTCCACACGCCATGGTGGTACAAGCGATAGGTAATGGGCAGTTCCCTGTCCGGGCTGGCGACGACCACCAGGGTCGTGACCTCGAATTTACCGTTACTGATCTCGGTTTCGTCAATTGCTTCAACTCGTTGGGTGCCGCTCTGCTGGATGCGGTCCATGTAGGTGGCTTCGAGCAGGTAACGGAAAGCTTCGACGAATTCCCGCTGTTGGTCCGGGCTGAAGTCGTTCCAAGCCCGGGATACGGTGAGCTGGGAAATGGTCAGCCAATCAAAGAGGTCGTCGATCAGGGTCAGTAGTTGCGCGCGCTGGGCTGTGTAGGATTCTTGGCTGCCGTCGCTGTATGCGGGATCCTGGAGGATGGGCAGCATGTTGTCGGAAAAATTCTGGATGCGGTCGGCCGCGCCGCCTGCGTGGGCGGGAACCGCCCCCAGCGAAGCCAGGGCAAAGACCGCGAAGCTGATCACAACAAGGAAGCGAAGGGTATGTATCTGCATGGTTATGGTCTCCTGAGGCAAGCAATATTCAAGTTTTATTCCATTCCGCTACGGTTGTTCATCTTCCACCGCGCCGAACACATAGCTGCTGATGAGTTTTTCCAGGTCAATGGCTGACTCGGTCAGTTCAATGACATCCCCATCTGCCAGGATAGCACCAAATCCACCCGGGTCAAGACTAATGTACTTGTCTCCGATGAGTCCGCTCGTCTTGATGGAAGCGATGGCGTCTTCATACAGTTCGATGTCGTTGTCGATCTCCAGGATGGCCACGGCCCGGACCCGCTTTTGATCCAAGGAAATGTCCGCGACACGGCCCACGGCCACTCCGGCGATTTCCACCTCGGCGCCCGGGCGCAAGCCCGCTGCTGATCGAAAGCTCGCGGTCAAAGAGTAGGTGTCGGCCCCGAGAAATTCCATGCGGCCCAACTGGACCGTCATATAAGCCACGCATATGAGGCCGATGAACACAAAAATGCCGACCGAGGTTTCCTTGGCGTATTTATTCATGCTCTTTCCATGGGGCTGCCAGGTTTGCGGGGAGTGGGGATAGGCGCGGGCGTGGACTCGGGAATAGAGGCGGCCAAGTCTTCCTCCGAGGGGTTGCGGTCAAGAAAACGGCGTAGATAGGGGTCGTTGGTCGCCTTGAGCTCTTCCAATCCACCGTTGAAGGCCGCCGTGCCCTCGGCCAAAACCATGACATGGTCGGCCACTGCGTAGAGGCTGTCCAGATCGTGGCTGACCACGACGACTGTCACCCCCAGCCGGGTGTTCATGTCTTTGAGCAGATTATCCATATGCGCGGCATTAATGGGGTCCAGCCCTGAGGTCGGTTCATCGCAGAGCAGTATGGGCGGGTCGGCCACAATGGCCCGGGCCAGTCCGGCCCGCTTGCGCATGCCCCCGGAAAGCTGGCTGGGGTAATACTCAGCGAATTCGGCAAGTCCCACCAAGCCCAGTTTGGTAAGGACAATATCCTTGATTTCCCTTTTGGAAAGGGACGTGTGTTCCTTGAGGGGCAGGCCGATGTTTTCCGCCAGGGTCAGGGAGCCGAGCAGGGCACCGTCCTGGAAGAGTACGCCCAACTGCCGCCTGAAGCGCCGCAGTTTGCGGCCTGAAAGCGAGGCTATGTCCTGGTCTCCGAGGCTGATGGAGCCGCTCACCGGCTTGTTCAGGCCCAGGATATGCCGCAGCAGGGTTGACTTGCCGCAGCCCGAGCCGCCTAGGATCACCGAGATCTTCCCTGCGGGAAAACAGCCGTTCACATCACGCAGCACCACCAAACCGGAATATCCGGCTGTGAGCTTGGTAAGGGTGATGTCCCAGGCTTGGATCGGGTTCATGGGAACGCTGCCTTGGCTTTAGAGCAAAAAGGAGGTGAGCACGTAATCAAAGACCAGGATCAGGACGCAGGAGAGCACCACTGCCGATGTAGTGGAGTTGCTCACGCCCTCGGGGCCTTGGCCGTCTTTGCGCAGATGGGTGAAATAGCCCTGGAAACAGCAAACCGTGGCCATGATCAAGGCAAAGGTCAGGGATTTGCAAAAGCCGCCCATGACGTCGGCCATGGCCACGGAAGTTTCGATGCGGTAGAAATAGATGCCTTGGTTGATGCCCAGGAGCACGACCCCGGACAAATAGCCGCCCAAGATGCCCACCACGTCGAAAACAGCGGTGAGCAAGGGGAAACAGATGATGCAGGCCGCCATTCTCGGCGCCACGAGATACGTCATGGGTTGGATGTCCATGACCGTGAGGGCGTCGATCTGGTCGGTGATGCGCATGACGCCGAGCTCTGCGGCCATGGCCGAACCGGCCCGGCCCGTGATCATGATGGCGGTGAGCACCGGCCCCAATTCACGGATCAAGGACAGGGAAACCGCCGCGCCCAGCAAACCCTCGGAGCCGAATTTGACCAGGGTGTAGTAGCCTTGCAGGCCCAAGACCATGCCCGTGAACAAGCCGATGAGCGCGATCACGAACAGGGACTTCACACCCACGAAAAACATCTGGTGGATGATCTTGGGGATTTGTTTGGGCGAGGCTGGGATGCGGATGATCCCATCCAGGAAAAACAAAGCCATGGCCCCTGATTCCCGGATCAGGTTGGTAAAGGCGGCACCGATTGCCGCAAAAGGGTGCAGGATCAGCCAGGGGCGTTGGTGCATTGAACTCGAACGTTTGGTTGCGGTTTTCGGCTACAAGGGCATGCTCAAGAAACACCGCCATAATGGTAGTCTCTTGGCGCACCATGCGTCAATGAACATTCCGGGACCATACAGGGCCGCTTTGTCATCATGCCAGTACGGGCCGAACACTTTCGCTTGGAAGACTCCTCCCGCTTATAGCAGAAAAACCACGGCCGAGACCGTGGTGGTCCACATGCCTGCGACTCCTTTGGTCACGCAGGGTGCGGACATGGAATCAATGATCTTGCCGCTCATGAGGTAGATTTCCCTGCGCTCGTCGTAGGCGGTCTCAGGATCGAAATCAATACCCAGGGTCGTGGCCAGCATGGTTGACGCCAAGTCCTCGGCAAAGTCGCCCATTTCCAGTTCATCCTGGCCAAAGGCCTTGTGCTCGGAGATGTAACCGTAGTGCTCGCGGTTGGCGGGAAAAGCCATGCCCACGGAACTGCCCACCATGCGGCCCTTCTCGTCGGTTTGGTTGCGGGCCATGACGCAAAAGGTGATCTGGCCCGGCATGAGTTCCTTGACGCCTTGCTCCACGGAAACCAAGTGACACTTGGGCGGAAAAATCGACGACACATACACCAGGTTGAGCTTTTCGATACGCGCGTCGCGCAGAGCCAGCTCAAAGGCCTGCAACTTGTTCTTATGCCTGCCGATGCCCTTGGTGAAAAAGGCCCGGGTCGGAACAAAGGGGTGCATCATGTGCGAACCTCAACTGCCCGAAGCTTATGCCGGGACCTTTGAGCGGAGCAGGGGCCTGTCCAGACCGAGGGACTGCAGCTTTTCCTTGAGTCCACGGGTGTCTGCGGGCGTTCCTTGGAAGCGGACATTGACCCGGTACCAGATCGTGCCGCTGGACGTGGTTTGCTCCACTTCGGCGCGCAGGCCCAGTTCCTGGATCTTGGCCAGCAGGGTCATGGCGGACTGCTCGTTGCGGAAAGAGGCCGCTTGATACAAGTAGTTGTAGACCTGGGTGTCGGCGCTCGCCACGCCTTCGGGCTCGGGCTCGACTTCCACGGCCTCGGGAGCGGGAGAAGCATCGCCTGCAATGGAAGGTACGGGCTCGCTCGCGTCGTTGGCCAGGGGGGCGGCTTCGGGCTCGTTGTTGGCGTTGTCAATTACTGGTGCGGGCTCATGGGCCTGGGGCGTGTCTTGCAGTTCGTCGAAAAAGTTCAGTTCACCGGGCTGGATCAGTTCCGCGGTTTCCACCACATCCGGAGTGTCTTGGACCAAGGTGGTGTCGGTGTCGTAGCCTCGGCCCACCAACACGCCAAAAATGAATACCCAGACCAAACCCAGGAGCAGGGCCGAGCCCAAGCCCACAAGTCCGGGCAGGGACAGCTCAAAGGAATACTTCTTTGGACCGCTGGAGCGGGTGTTTTTGGCTTTCATTTCAAATTTCATGGTCTGCCTCCCGGGGGTGTAAGGTCCTCGTTCCAGGACTCGCCCGGCCTACATGGACTCCGGTGCGCTCACGCCGAGCAGGGCCAAGCCGCTTTTGAGCACCTGGCGAGTAGCCAGGAGCAGGAGCAACCGAGCCGTGACAATCTCGGGCGCGGGCGCGGCAAGTACTGGATTGATTGTATAATAACGGTGCAGGCCGTTTGCCAGCTCCTGCATATAATAACTCATGAGGTGGGGGCTCAGGTTGTTGGCCGCCGCCTCCACGGCATCGGGGAATCGGGCCAGGAGCCGAAGCAAGGACAAGTCTTCCCCGGTGTCCAAATGGGCCAGGGTATCCGGCGTGGCTGCCTCGGGTCCAGGAACCTGGACGTTGTTTTCCCCTGCCTTGCGCAGCACCGAACAGATGCGGGCATGGGCGTATTGGACGTAGTAGACCGGGTTGTCCATGGTTTTTTGCGTGGCCAGCTCAAGATCGAAATCCAGGGGGCTGTCGCTCTTGCGGGTGAGGAAGATGAACCGGGCCGCGTCAGGGCCAACTTCGCGGCAGACATCGGCCAGGGTCTCAAAGGTCCCGGCCCGCTTGGACATCTTGACCTTTTCTCCGCCGCTCAAGACATTGACCAACTGGACCAGGACCACGTCGAACTGGTCCTTTTCCAGGCCAAGGGCCTTTACAGCAGCACGCATGCGCGGGATGTAGCCGTGGTGGTCCGCGCCCCAGATATCCACACACAGGGAAAAGCCCCGGTCGTACTTGTTGGCGTGGTAGGCGATGTCCGAGGCAAAGTAGGTGAGTTCGCCGTCGGATTTGCGCAGGACGCGGTCCTTGTCGTCGCCGAGTTCCGTGGTCTTGAACCAGAACGCGCCGTCCTGCTCGTAGGCCAGGTCCGCTTTTTCCAAGCGCTCAAAGGTACGCTCCACGGCGCCGCCCTCGACCATCTCCTTTTCCGAGAACCAGACCCTGTGTTCCACGCCAAAGTCGTGCAGGTCCTGTTTTATGGACGCGAGAATGGTTTCCTTGGCCAGGTCGCGGCACAAGTCCTCGGCTTGGTCTTGGTCCATGTCGCCCACGTCAGGGTGGGCCTTGAGGATGTCGGTGGCGATGTCCTTGATGTATTCGCCGCGATAGCAGTCTTCGTCCATGTCCATGTCCCGGCCCAGGGCCTGCATGGCGCGGACATAGGTTGACCGGGCCAGGATGCTCATTTGGCGGCCCGCGTCATTGATGTAGAATTCCGTGTCCACGTCGAAGCCGGCAAAGCGCATGATCCGGGCCAGGGAATCGCCCACAGCCGCGCCCCGGCCGTGGCCGATGTGCAGGGGGCCCGTGGGGTTGGCCGAGACATATTCGATCTGCACTTTGCGTTTTCCGCCGAGATCAAGGGAGCCGTAGTCATCGGCTTGGGAAAAGATCTGGGGGACGATCTCCCGCCAGAAGTCGGGGCGAAAGGTGACGTTGACAAAGCCCGGTCCGGCCACTTCAGCCGTGGCGATCTGCGGGGCCTGGGTCACCAGGAAATGGGAAATCTTAACGCCCAACTCACGGGGCTTGGCCTTGAGCGGCCCAGCCAACACCAAAGCGAGATTGGTGGCCAAGTCGCCATGGGCCTTGTCTTTGGGGGGCTCGATCACGGCCTTGGCAGGCCATTCGACCCCCGCCTGCTTCGTGAAGGCAAGCAGTTGGGATTGTAAGAATTGTGTATCGTGCATACTCGCTCGCTCTTTATCTTTATGATAATTTTTAAAGAATGTCTAGACTATTCCCTTTGCCAGGGTGTACTTGCAGCGGTTTTTTTTCTGTTTCAACCGAAATAAACGGCATGAATCTCTGTTCCATGGTTTCCATCACAAAGGGTGGCACTGTTACTTCCCCTGATATGCACTATAAAGTTGTTTCGGCCACTGAACCAATCTTAAACAGACCCACCTCAACACAAATCAACTGATTACAACACAGCGCCAGGTAAAAGTCTTTGGAAGGGGAGAGGAGGGGTATGGGGGGGAGAGAGGGGAAACCTTTCTCCAGACAGCGGGGGCTGAATAAGAAATTCCAAGAGATTACAAGTCAAAGAGTTTCTAAAAAGGTTCCCCCTTCCTCCCCCCCACTTCCTTATCCGTTCAATTCGTCAGCGGCTTCGAGGGAATTGATGGATTGTGTGGTGTAGTCGTCGGTCACGTCTTTGAGGTTGGCTCCGGCGAGTCGGGTGAGCACCACTTTGGGGCCGACTTCGACAAAGGTGCGGATGGAGCTTTGCCACATGGTGTTCATGGTGGTGATCCATTGGACCGAGGAGGTCATTTGGCGGCTCATGAGGTCCTTGATGGTGTCGGCGTCGGTTTCGGCTTGGCCCGTGACGTTGCAAACCACGGGGAAGGCGGGCTTGCGCCAATCGAGCTTGGCGATGACCGTGGCCAGTTCCTTGGCAGCCTCGGCCATGAGCGGGCTATGGAAGGCGCCGCTGACGGGCAAGGGCACGAGACGGCCTTTTTTCTCCTTGACCATGGGGGCGGCGGCTTCCACGGCTTCCTTGTGTCCGCTGATCACGTATTGGGCCGGGGAGTTGTAGTTGGCGACCAGGAGTTCTTTATTGGTGGCCTCGCGGCAGTCCGCAACCACTTGCTCCACGGTATCCAGGTCGAGCTTGAGGATTGCGCCCATGGCGCCCTGGCCCGAGGGATCGGCCTCGGCCATGAGGCGGCCGCGCAGGGAAGTGAGTTCCAGGACGCTGTCCACGGAGAGGACCGAGGCCGCGGCCAGGGCGCTGTATTCGCCGAGGCTGTGGCCCGCGGCCATGACCGGGGAGAGCTTGGAGGCCACATAGGACCAGTAGCCGAGGTCTACGGCGGTGAGCGCGGGTTGCAGGTTGCGGGTATCGGCCATTGCCAGTTCGTCCCCGTCCCCGTATATACCGCGCAAGTCGATGCCGCTGATGCGTTCGGCTTGTTTCCAGAGGTCCATGGCCTCTTTGTGGGCTTCGGCCAGTTCGCGGCCCATGCCAGCTTCTTGGGAGCCTTGGCCGGGGAAAAGAACGGCGAGGGGTGTGGAGCTCATGGAGCGCCTCCTTGTATGAAATAATGTATGGTGACGTTCGGTTGGTGTGGGCCTTTTCCAGCGCCGGACGCTTGATAAGGCATCCTGGCTCTGGACGCAAGGGCGAGCCAGGTTCGGATATTCGTATACCGGCGGGGCATGATGACGCAAGGTAGGGATACAAGCGGCGGACCGGACGCGCAAGAGGTGGCGCGGATCGCTAGGGGGTTGGGGCGGGAGTTGGACGAGGCCCAGACCCGGGGACTGGCCGTGTACCTGGAGCTGCTGGCGCGGTGGAACAAGCGCATGAATTTGGTGGGAGCGCGGGATTGGCGATCCGCGCTCAGGGATTTGGTCGCGGACAGCTGGCATGTGGCGGATGTGCTGGCCGGACTTGATGTGGGAGATAGCCCGTTGAGCTTGGACCTGGGCGCGGGGGCGGGCTTGCCCGGCTTGCCCTTGCGGCTGTTCTGGGAGACAGGGGAGTATTGTTTAGTGGAAATCCGAGCCAAGCGGGTGGTGTTTCTGCGCTATGCGCTGGAGGCCATGGAACTCACCGGCACGTTCATATTCGAGGGCAAGGCTGAAGACGCGCTGAACAAGTACGGACCAGCGGACATAGTCTTGAGCCGGGCGTTCATGCCTTGGCAAGGCTTTCTCGGTTTTGTGGAAGGAGCGGTGCGGGGTTATGCCCTGGTCATGGCCAACGAGCCGCCACCCGAGACAGGACAGGTCCCTGAGGGCTGGAGTCTGGTCAAGGGTCACGCCTACCCTGCTGGGCAAGGAGAACGCTACTGCTGGGTCTTTACTCCGGCCAAAGCTTCGAGAAATGAGTCCTTGAGCAATAATTTTGTGGCGACTTCGTCTGCTTTTTCGCCCAGTTCCATGAGCCGCTCCAAAAAGTCGAGCAGTTCGTAGCGGCGTTCGTCGCCTGAATGTTCGAAGTGGTCGGGCAGGTCGTTGGTCACGTAAGCTTCAATTTCATCGAGTACTTTGGGGTTCATACAAGGCTCCTTACGAATAAATGGACTGGCCTGGAGGCGAATGGACGAGGAGTAGCCCATTTTCCCGCGAGGGAAAAGGGGGAAAAGAGGCTTGTCCTTAGCGGCGTTTTATATCAGGTTTCCCGGACCGCATGTTTCCATGATACGGATTCCAGTTTCAACAAACGACATGAGGCGCACATGACCCAGGAGACGGAAAGCATGGCCAATGGGCTCAATTGGCGAACCTTGGTGATCATGGTCTTAGTGGTCTTCGCCGTGGTGACCTACTTGCACTTGCAGGGCTTTTCCTCGTGGGAACTGATGCGGGCGGGCGAAGAAGACCCCATGCGCTGGAACAACTCCGCGAATATGGTGGGCGGCGAGTATATTCTCGGCACACACGACGCCTATCGCTGGGCCGCCGGAGGCTTGGGGGAAGGGTCCGGAGCCAATGAGCCGCCGTCTCAATTTTTAGCTGGACTTTCGGCGGTCACGGGAATGTCCGTGGGCGCGCTAGCGTTTTGGCTGCCCCCTTTGGCCGCTGGAGTGGCCGCAATGGTTATCGCCTTGTGGGCATGGGCCTTGGGCGGCAGGGAAGCGGCCATGGCGGCAGGGATACTGGGGGGCCTTGCGCCGGGCTTCTTTTTCCGCACCAGGCTGGGCTATTTTGACACGGACATGGTCACATTGCTGGGGCCGTTGCTCATGTCCCTGGTTATTGCCTGGTGGCTCAAGCCCATGCTGCATGCCAATCTGTTCGAGGCCCTGGGCATCGGGAAAAAGCCTGGCCAGGAGGGGGCCGGAAAAGGTGAACGGACACAAGGCGAAAGCGGACTCTGGGGCCAAGAAGGAGCATCCAGCGTCGCGGTCATGGTGACGGCGGGGTTTGCGGCCAGGTACTTGGGTACCTGGCATATTCATGTGGTGACCTTTCTCATGTTGACCTGCATCTTGACGCTTGGGTTGGTCCTGGTGCTGGCCAGGCCGGGGATGCGTGGCCATTGCTTGTGGGGGCTGGCCGCTTTCGGAGCTGCCGCGATGTTGGGCTGGCTCGGTTTGGCCTTGGGCGCGTTGATCACGGTGTTCAAGGGACTGCCCGGACAGAGGCTGCCCAAGGGGGTGACATCCATGTGGCCGGCCCTGGCGGCGGTGCTGCTGGTGCTGCTGTTCATGGGCGGAAGTCAGTCGCTTTTTTCCCGGACCCAGCATTTTATGGACGCCTATTCCAAACCCACGGCCCAGATCGACCGGATTCAAGAAGCAGAAATGGAGTCCGCTCCTCTTTATCCAGGAGTGGGGCAGTCGATCATCGAGGCCCAGAACATTGAAGTCGGGGAGATGCTGTTCAAGCTGCATCCCTGGGTGTGGGTCGGAGCTGTGGGCGTCCTGGGTTTCGTCGGACTGCTTCTTTACAGAAATTCCCTGGTATTAATTTTCCCGTTGCTGGTGCTGGCTTTGTTGGCATGGAAATACGGCACCAGGACATCCATGTTCGGTGGTGCCGGCGTGGCTTTGGGCCTGTGCGTCCCCTACTGCCTGGCGTATCCGGTTCCAGGGCCGGGAAAGGACACCTTGGGAGCATGGCTGGCATGGGCAGGCTTGGTGGCGGGTGCGGGAGCTCTCAGTTTGGTTCCCTATGATCCGGCTTGGTATGTGGCGGGGTGCTGGGTGTTTGGAGTGCTGGCTTTTTTTCCCATCAGCCGTTTGCTGGACCGGGGCGCGGCGGTGTTCGCCATTTCCTTGCAGGCCTTGGCCGGGCTGATGGGTCTGGTCCTGGGCTTGGCCCTGCTTTTGATCCTGGTCAAACGTGCTGACGCCGACACCTGGCTGTCCGCCTTGTTCGCCATGATCTTTGGGGCGTTGCTGCCCATGTTTTGGTTCGCCAACCGCCGCTTGGCCGGGACTTTCCGGCAAAGCGCCATGGTCTTTGGGTTGCTGACGGTTATTCTTGGCCTGTTGCTGATTCCCCATTGGCGCATTGCGGGCAGTCTCCGTCCCACGCCGGTTTTGGAGAAGTACCATGGATTGATGCTCAAGGAACTGGGCCGGGTCGGGGACCAGGACGCCATGGTTTGGACTTGGTGGGACTGGGGGTATGCCACCAACTACTATGCAGGGCTGAGGTCCTTTGCGGACGGCGCCAAGCATGACGGGGAGGTGGTTTTTCCCTTGGGCTTGGCCCTGTCCACGGACAGTCCGCTCCAGGCGAGGCAGATCATCGAATACAGTGCCCAACACGGGTATGAGCCCTGGACCCAATGGACGGATATGTCGGGCCTGGAGCTGAAAGAGCTGGTTGACGGTATGGCTGTTCAGGACATGGGATATGCGGCGCTTGAGACCCAATATGTTGTGGTGAGCTTGGAAAACGTGAAACTGTCGGCTTGGATCATTTATTTTGGGCTGTGGGATGTGTCGTCCGGGGAAAGCAGCCATCCCGATCTGTTCCGGCTTCTCCCGGATCAAACGGAACTGGATGTGGAGGCAGGCCAGTTGTACTACCAGTCCCAAGACATGACCGTTCCCTTGACCAGCATGGACCTGGTCACAGCCCAAGGGGAATTCCTGCACGAGGAGTATCCTGAAAACGAAAGTGGGCTTCATCTCCTGGCTGTAGCCCAGACCGGTGACTTCTGGCTCATGGGCCACTCGGTGTACAACTCCATGCTGGTCAGGTTGCTCTTGTGCGACCCTGAAGACCCTGAAATCAGTGAAAATTTTGTGTTGGCCCTTGACCTGTTCCCGTTTGTGCGGGTTTGGCAGGTAGCTGAATCACCGTAAGCCGGGGGTCAGCCGTGGTGGTAGGGCAAGCCCTTGAGAATGGCAAAGGCCCGGTAAAGCTGCTCCAGGAGCAGCACCCGGGCGATTTCATGGGTCAGGGTCATGGGGCCGAGGCTGAGGCTTTGCGGGCAAGCCGCCTTGATCTCGTCGGACAGGCCGTAGGCTCCGCCGATAATGAAGCAGGGCGTGCGCACGGGATCGTGCAGGAGCGTATCCAGGAGCTTTGCCAGGCCCGGGGAGTCGTAGCTCTTGCCCCGCTCGTCCAGGGCCACGCCCAAGTCCTTGGGGCCGAGTTTGGCCAGCAAGGATTTTCCCTCGGCCTGATTCCGTTCGGCAGGGGAAAGGCGGCCCGAAGCATCCCTGACCATGGCCGTTTCCAGCCTGACATGGCGGGAGAGCAGCTTGAGGTAGTGGGCCTCGGCGTCGAGCCAGTGTTTGGCTTTGAGTTTGCCGACCCAAAGACACTTGATTCGTTTCACATCATTCTCCTGGACACTGAGTGGGAGCAGGGTAGCGCGAGCGATTCATAGGGGCAAGTCAGGGAACCACGCAATGGGATCAGAAGCTATCGAGCACAGAGACGTCATGCAGCACGCCGCTATTAAGGATCTGGAACAGGCCGGAATGCTCCTTGTCGCACCGTACGATGAAGGACACGGCCTGAAGCTGTCCTCGTGCGAGAACGGCGACCACGTGCCGTCGGGGCATCATTCCTTGTGGCGGTATTTGTCGCCCAAGCTCATGCGTCCTCACGCCGACACCAAGCGCAGACCCCTTTTCGAGTTTTATGGGCCGGAAAGCGACTTGGTTGGACTTGGCAAACAAACATCCCTGTTCGTGCTGTTCGGCGCGGGATTGAGCAGCACTTTGCTGAAGTTTCTGCGCAATGGAGCCACGGTGCTCATCCTGGAACCGGACCTCGACAATCTTCGCTGCTTTGTGGAGAGCACGGACCCCAGCTTGATCCAGGGGAAAAGGCTGCTCATCCTGGCCGGGGATATGGAGAAATTCAAGCCGCAATTGGAAGCCTTGGCCGTCAAGGCCTTGTTCAAGGCCGGGTTTCCCGTGTTTCTGTTTCATCAAGCCAATGCAGAGACATACCAAGAGCGGTTCGCTGGCTTTATTGAATATGTGGAGCTGATCTATTTCCGGCACAAGGTCTACCCTGTTTCCGGCCACGACCAGATTCGCGGCAAGCCCATCCGCGACATTCGGCGCGGCATCTACTTTGACCAACAAAAACACCTCTTTGAAAACCTGGCCCGGTATGTGAAGCAACCGGGCGTTGATGTGCTGCACAACAAGTTTACCGGGTTTCCCGCGGTAATCGTGGCTGCCGGGCCGGACCTGGACAAGCGCTTGGAGTGGATTGCGTCCGTGCGCGACCGGGCCGTGGTCATCTGCGTGAACAACGCGCTTAAACCGCTTCTGGCCGCTGGCGTCACTCCCCATGTGGTGGTCATCGTGGACAGCAGCGTGGCGGTGGAGGCTTCTTTCGAGAAGATCGGCCCCCTTGAGGAGACCATCCTGGCCGCGCACACCCTATCCGGGACCGGAGCGGGCGTGTTTCCGCGTATTTGCTTCTGGGGTGGCTGCCTGCCCGAAGCGTTTCCACCCACGCCGTTGTTGCCCTGGCACGGATCCGTGCTGACAGCGGCCTTTTCCCTGGCCCAGTTTATGGGCTGCAACGGATATGTTTTTGCCGGGGCACAACTGGCTGGAGACCATCCCTACTCCTTGACCTACGCCAAGCAGTCCATGCACGGCCATAGAAGGGACACGGCTCCGGATATGGAACTGCGCCACTGCCATCCCCAGCTCTACCCCGTGCAAGCGGCTTCGGGCCTGACCATGTACACGACTCTCAATTTCCTGGACACCGCTGTATGGCTGAACATGGAAATCGCTTCAGTGGTTTCCCGGGCTCGCGAGAAAGGGGAGCCGGTTCCCCTTATCGCCAATGTCACTCCGGATTCTTTGATAGACGGGCCGGATGTGGTGGTGGACGAGGCGCTTGAGTTGCCCGAAGGACCGGACCCGGCCCGGGCCGTGGCCAAGATACCGAAGAGAAGAAAGGGGTTTCGTCCGGACAAGGCCCGTCACTTTGCCTTGTCGACCATTGAGCAATGCCGCCAATGGAGAAAGGAGATTCACGCGGCCCAGGCCCGGCCTGAACTGGATCCTGAAACCCTGGCTCTGTTCGCCCGCTTTGAAGATAATAATGTAAGCTACCAAGTTCAGCGATTTGAAGATTTTGATAACCCGCTTTTTTATCGCGAGTTTTTTCAAAGTCAGGATTCCAAGGTCAGAAACATAGCCTTACTTAACTATTTCGGGTATGTGGAACGCATGCTTACCCTGTACATTAGTTTGCTCGGCAAGAGCGTGGCCGCGTTGCAAGGCCGATAGGCGCACACCCATGCACACCCTGCCTTTTTCTGAAGCCCTGGCCGCGCTTGCGCAGGGGCGGCTCCTTATTTATCCCACCGAGACTTATTTCGGCTTGGGTTGCCGCGCCACGGACCAAGCTGCCATGGCCGAGGTCTGCCGCATCAAGGACCGGCCCTTGGGCAAACCCTTGCCGCTCATCGTGGGCGGTCTGGACCAGTTGGGCTTGGCCTCGCCGCAGGCCGCCAAAGCCCTGGAAGACCCCAACTCCCTAGTCTCCAGAATAGCCAAGCATTTTTGGCCCGGCCCCCTTGCCCTGTTGGTGGAACCTGCTTCTGATTTGGCTGACCAGGCACGGGGCGTGGACGGCTTGGCCGCGGTCCGGGTGACGTCCCATCCCGTGGCCGCGCGGTTGTGCCGGGAGTTGGGAGCGCCTATTGCCTCCACCAGCGCCAACTTGTCGGGCAAGGAGCCGGTCATCCGGCCCGAGGACCTGGATCCGGAGCTTTTGGAGCGCATGGGCGGCGCGGTTCTGGCCGAGGGCGATGCGCCGCTAGGCGGCGAGCCGTCCACCTTGGCCGCCTTGGACCCCAGGGCTTTTGGGGTGTGGCTCTTGCGGCACGGGGCTGTGACCGATGAGGAGTTGCGCGCGGTGGGGGTGGCGGTGTTGACGCCGGATATGATTTGAGGATGCTCGGCCGTATTGTTGGCCCGTATCTGTCTCTTACTGGTTTCCATCCCAAGAGGATGGCGTCACGCCTGACGCCATTTCCTTCACCGAAGCACGAAGTGCTTTATCCGACGCCATGGACAAGGTCAGTGATACCTATGAGCCCCGTATAATCACGCGCTACAAAGCACGGCCCGTGGTCATGATGTTGTTGAAGATTCTCGCGGGCTCATGGAATTCATGCATTTGTTGGGGAATCGAACCAATGCCGAGCGGCTTTTAGAATCCATTCGTCAGGTCGAGGTCGGGGAGGTTGTGGAGCGCAAAAGCATCAGAATGGAATGATTACTATTGTGGTATTATTTGAGTGTGGGTGGTTTTGCATGGAGCTAGTTTTGCAGAATTTAATATATATAAAGTGTGATGTACATGTAATAATAGCTGCTGACTGTGTATTTATTATTTATGCTTAGTATTTATATATAGCCGTTCTTTGTCATATGGTCTCTTGTTGCTTGGCAAGCGTGATTGTAAAGAAACTCGTTAAGACACTTGGCATTATTAAAGTGGAATTCCCAAAAACCTCTAACCTTTTCTATGTCTTCCTCGTTGAATTCTATTTCTCCAATTAAAGAGTCAGATGTCGCGTAAGAGCTTTGAGGGCAGTCGTCTCGAATTAACCTTAGTTTGCCATTTGATTCAGCAGTAGCGAAGAATCCTTTACCAAAAAATATAAGGTGCTCATCTACAACTTTTTTCATTACTGCACGAGATGTAGTATTTATGTAGTCTTTTTCATTTCTGCAAAACTTAGAAAGTTTCTCCAGTAGTTCACACCCCTCTTTGAAATAGGAATCGTCCCTTACCAGGTTGAGTCTTTGTTCATCGAAAATCCACAATCTACTAGTAGGTATCCCACTCTTGTCTAGAGCCTCCAGGCGAGAGAGCCAGCTTCCTTCTTTTTCGTTTTCTTCCTTCCATTCATCATTGAGCAAAAAGGTGAGAGCCCAAATCTTTCCCTTATAGTCTGACTCAGAGCCGTTGGTGTCGGATAAGCGTTTGTCTTCTTCTATAAAGTCCGCCACCCTGTGAAGGCTGTCGTAGTAATCCTTTGTTTCCAATGGCCCTGATCTTTTCGTGTTTAGTAGATTGTTGAGTTCTTTTGTATAAGTATCAAGTTTTGCCAAAAGAAACTCTTTCATGAAGAGTTCTTGATCAGAAATATTTCTGTTTATTTCGCATTTAATACTATATGTGCGGACCTCATTGTAAGGCTTGAGAATGCTTGCCTTGGCCTCAGCAATTTGTGTGCTCAGTTTGTTGAAACGCTTATCTTGCTC
>QZKZ01000256.1 GCA_004796465.1 Desulfovibrio sp. | reverse complement strand
GCCTCAAGCGCCGGCTCATGCGCATCAACTCGCGCATGGTCCAAGCGCCCGTGAACATTCCGCAAAACGCCATCCCCTGCAGCGTGGAAGAGCTTCAGCACCGCATTGCCGAGTATGCGCGGGAACTGGCCGCCACTTCCCAATCCCAAGGAGACAAGCATGAACAAGATAGTCCTGATGCCCTTTAACGGCGACCCCATGTGCTTAATCCACGTACTGCTCAACGCGCTGGACATGAAGGAGCGGGGCCACGAAGTCATCATCGTGATCGAGGGCGCGGCCTGCAAGCTGGTGGGCGACATGGCCACCCCGGGCCACATGCTCAATCCCTTGTACACCAAGGCCAAGGACCAGGGCCTGATCGCCGGGGTGTGCAAGGCCTGCTCGGCCAAGCTCGGTGCCACCGAGGCCGTGCAGGCCGAAGGATTGCCCCTGATCGGCGACATGTCTGGCCACCCCTCCATGGCCGCCTTCCTGGAGCAGGGCTACGAAATCATCACCTTCTAGGGTTCCGTGCCCAAAGCATTGCCACAACGCTCCCCTTGCCGTATACGTATAGGTAAGGGCTCCCCCTCCTGCGTCCTGATATCGCAGGTCAGGGGCGGCCCGGAACCGTCCCCATGGCACCGGCCCATTCAACGGCCGGCAGTGGGGAAAGACCAAGGAGGAGAGCATGGGCAGCGTGTACAAAGTCATCGACGTGGTGGGCACCAGCGAAAAATCTTGGGAAGACGCAGCGCAAACCGCTATCAACGTAGCCGGGGAATCCTTGGAAAACCTGCGCATCGCCGAGGTCACCCGCATGGACATCAAGATCGACGCGGGCAAGCCCATTGCCTTTCGCACCCGCCTCAACCTCTCCTTCAAGTACGATAAGGAATGAGGCCAGGGCCGGGTTTCGGCCCTGAATTCCCATGCGCGACCATTGGGTGATCGGCGTGTCCGAACAAGGCGCGGTGCACATCGTGCGCACCGTGACCCCGTTTTTCTCGGCCAAGGTCCTGGGGCCGGCCCGGGCTATTGAGGGCATCGAGTCGGAAAAAGCGGACGCCAAACGCCATGTGCTGTGCACGGGACACGTGCTGCACGACTTTTCCTGGCGCGGCGAGCCCCCCCACGGCGCGTTCCTGGAACGAATCCTGGCCGAGGCCGAGGAGGCGTGGTTGTACATTACGGCCATGCATCCCCACTTGGCCCGCTTGGTGGAAGATCACTAAAAAAGGACGCCGCGATCATGATCGGGCGTCCTCGTATTCTGGAGTAGGGCAAGCCTAGTCGTACTTGACCGCGCTGATGCGCATCAACTTTTTCCACTGGTGGCGGGCTTCAATGGTCCGCACCGTGCCGGTCTTGCCGCGAATGACCAGGGAACGGGTTTCCGCCCCAGCGCCCGTGAATTTCACGCCAGGCATGAATTCGCCGCCCGTGATGCCTGTGGCAGCGAAAAACACATTATTGTTCTTGACCAGGTCCCGCTCGGTGAGGATAACGCTGGTGTCCATGCCCGCCTCTTCCATGGCCTTTTTTTCCTTTTCCAGCTGCGGATTGAGACGGCAGAGCATACGGCCGCCAATGCCGCGAATGGCGCAGGCAGAGATGACGCCCTCGGGCGTGCCGCCCGTGCCCATCATCACGTCCACAGGGCTGCAGGGGTCCACAGCCATGAGCGATCTGTTCACATCGCCGTCGCTGTGCAGTTGGATGCGCGCCCCCACCTTCCGGATTTCCTCGATGAGGTCCTTGTGCCGAGGCCGGTCCAGGACAAACACCACCAGATCGTCAAGATCCTTGCCCAAGGCCTTGGCCACGTAGCGCAAGTTGATCTCCGTGGGCGCGTCCAAGTCCACCACGTCCTTGGCCATGACCGGGACCACGAGCTTTTGCATGTAAAAGCTGGGGCCGGGGTCAAACATGGCGCCCGCCGGAGCCACCCCCACTACGCTGATGGCGTTGGGCCGGCCAAAGGCGAGCAAATTGGTGCCTTCCACCGGGTCCACGGCCACATCCACTTCCGGGCCTTGGCCCGAGCCAACCGTCTCGCCGTTGAACAACATGGGGGCCTTGTCCTTTTCCCCCTCGCCAATGACGATCTTGCCCTTGATGTTCAGGGAATTGAAGGACAACCGCATGGCGTCCACCGCCGCCTGGTCGCCTGCTTCCTTGTTGCCTCGCCCCAGCCAGCGGGCCGAGGCCAGGGCCGCCGCTTCGGTAATGCGGCACAGATCCATGGCCAAATTTCGTTCCGGCGCTTCCATCACCATTGCTTCTCCCGTATGGTTTGTCTTTCAGCCCGACGCATCAACTAAAAAGGTCGATTCGCCTCTGGTGCCGCCCACCCTCGAATTCCGTGCCCAAAAAGGCCAGGGCAATGGCTTCGGCCACGCCCGGCCCGGTCACCCGCTCGCCCATGCACAAGACATTGGCGTCATTGTGGGCGCGGGTCATGCGGGCCATGTATTCATTGGTGCACAGGGCCGCGCGAATTCCCGCCACCTTGTTGGCGGCCATGGACATGCCCACGCCCGTGCCGCAAATGAGCAGGCCCAACCCCTTTTCCGCGAGCACGGCCTCGCACACCTTGTTGGCGAACACGGGATAGTCGCAGCTCTGCTCGGATTCCGGCCCCAAGTCTACGACCTCGTACCCGGCTTGGCTGATGAGCGGAATGAGGTACGCCTTGAGGGAGTACCCGGCATGGTCTGATCCAATGAATACCTTGGCCATGAATTCTCCAAATGCTGGGGGTTGCGGTTCAGGACTGGTCGAGCTTCAACTGCTTGCGGCGCGACGCCAGCATGGCCTCGCGCTTGGTCTGCTGCTCTCCCTGCAACAAGGCGATTTCCTCGCGCAGGAAGTCGATTTGTTTGATCGCCAACTGCACGTTTTCATCCCGAGCCAGGGCTTCGTCCGTAATGGCCTCGGGGTCCAGGGGTTCGGCTTGGTTGAGTCGATGGGCCGTCAATTGGCCCAGGAAGGTGTATTCATCCAGCAAGCGCTTACGCAGCTGCTTCAATTCAAAGGAACGCACCCCCCGCTGCACGAGCCATTTCAGCTCGCCGCCCACGACCTTGAGGCCGAGCATTACGTTGCCCACCAGGGAATCCTGGTCATGGGGCTTGGCCAAGGCCACGGCGTTCTCGTCAGCCGAAGGGGCAGGGGCCGGGGGAGAGGTGGGGGCGGCGGAACCCGCGGATTCGGTTGCCTCGGAAGTCTCGTCAGGGGCCGGGGCAGGAGGGGCGGGTTGGGAAATATCTTGTTCGCTCATAAGAATATATGGATACGGTTTGGCGAAAACGCCTATTGGTTCAACAAACGCCGCAGTTCGGTGCCTGGCGGCAACTCCAGGTCAAGGCTTCCCGGAGCCCAGGACTCGGTTTTGAAGGCAAAGGACTTGACCAGGAGCATGATCTTTTCTTCGGGCTCCCGGACAATGCGGATGCGTTCAGGCACCTGTTCCAAGCCCGCATCGTCCAGATAGGTCCTGATCTCCATTTCCCAGGGCGGGATGTCCGGGCTGGTAAGTTCCATGGGGCGGCCCTCGGCGTCAAGCAGCACGGTGAAGCGCTTGCCCTGTTCGATGAACGTGTATTCCACGGTCCCGTCCTCCAGGACTTGGGCTGAATTGTACTCTTCAGGCAACAGTTCGTGGACCCGCCCCAGGAGGAATTGGGCCAGCTCCTGGAGGGAAAAGGGAAAGGTGAAGCCGAATGCGGCCATGCCCAGCTTGCCATCGTCATGGAGGTATGCGGCCTGCTCCTCGGGCACATAGGCGATGAATCCGTCCTCAGCCTCCCGCCAATACGTGAAGATGGTGCCCACCCCGGCCTGGAGGTCCATGCGCAGGGGATAGTCGGCATTGCCCCAGAAGTGAACCACTACCCGGTTCTGTTGGTCAGGCCCGGAATAGTTGAGGGAACAGGTCAGGGAAAAGGCTTGGGGCGACTCCGCATGCATCTCGCCGGAACGAAAACTCTGCCACATGGCGGCTTCCCGATCCGTATCCAGTTCCGGACCCGGCCCGGAGGGAGGAGCGCACCCCGCGATCAGCACGGCCACCATCACCAAAGCCAAAAAATAAACAGCCGCTCTCATAGCTGGTCCAACTTCTCCCGGATGGCTGCCGGGTTTTCAGGGTCACCGTCCAAGGCTTTTTCCCAGCCCTTGCGGGCTTCTTCGTCCAGGCCAAGGGCCGCGGCAATGTCGCCGTAGTGCTCCCAGATCACGGGATCGTCGTCCACCATGGTCACGGCGCGTTGGATCTCGGACCAAGCCTGGTCCAACTCGCCCATGCGGAAAAAAACCCAGGCCAGGGAGTCCACGATGTATCCGCTCTGAGGCTTGTACACCAAAGCCCGTTCAACAAGGTCCAGGGCCCGCTCCAGGTCACGGTCTTCATCGGCCAAAGTGTAGCCCACGTAATTCAGGGCCTCTGGATACTCGGGGTCCAGGACAATAGTGGCTTCCATGATTTCCATGGCGCGCGTCCGCTGTCCGGACAGGTCCAAGGCCACGCCCAGGAGGTAGTGCAGTTCCGGGTCCTCGGCCCAAGTTCCCAAGGCCTGCTCAGCGACCTCCACGCTTCGGGCGTACTCTTCCCGGTCCTGGAGCAGCCGGATGTGCAGGATCCAATTTTCCCGCTGCTCGGGGTAGGCGGCCCGGGCTTCCTCGGCCAGGTCCAGGGACGCGTCGTGGTCCCCGGCCTCGTACAGCAAATGAATCTGAAACCGCAGGCTGCGGTCAAAATGCTCGTTGCCCTCGGGAATCTGCTGGAGATGGCCAATGGCGGCCTCGGGATCTTCCCGGCCTTCGTATTCAAGAAGGGCCAAGTAAAAGTGAGTCTCCAGGGGCGCGGGCTCTTGCTCCAGCAGGGGCAGGAGAATGTCCTCGGCTTCATCGTAAAATCCGAAATCCATAAACAGGGTTGCCGCGGAAAAGAAAAAGGCCGAGCTGTCAGGACCGTCAGCGACCAAGGCCAAGGCTTTGTCCACTTGCTCCAGCTTGAGATTCAGGTCAATAAGCCGAAGCACCAATTCCTGGCTCGTCTCGCCCATGTCCAGGATGGCCCGGTAGGTCCGTTCCGCCCCAGTGTTGTCCTTCTTGAGTTCGTAAACAAAGGCCAGTTCCACCCAGGCTTCCAACACGTCAGGATTCTCGGCAACAACTCCTTCGAGGATGGCTGCTGCCTCGTCGTATTGGAACAAACCGATGTGGACCTTGGCCTTGTAGTACCGGATCGACAGGGTGACGTCCTGCTCGTCGATGGCGGCGAGTTCCCCCAGGGCACGCGAATACTGCTCATCCTGGATCAACACGTCGATAAAATCCTGCCTGGCCTCGAAATCCTCGGGGATCAGCTCCAGGTATTCTTCCAATGCATCCGCGGCCAAGCCGAGGTTTTCCTCGGAATAATAGACCCTGGCCAGCATGAGCAGCATCTGGG
>QZKZ01000339.1 GCA_004796465.1 Desulfovibrio sp. | reverse complement strand
TGATTCCTTTAGAGCGCATGGTCCTGGAGACGGACTGTCCCTACCTCGCGCCTGAACCTTATCGCGGCAAGACCAACGAGCCTGCATTGATGGCCTTCACCGCAGCGGAGACCGCCAAGCTTATAGGTGTGGAGCCGGAGGAGCTGTGGACCCAATGCGGAAAATCAGCCCGGGAGTTTTTCGGGCTGGAGGACCTGTCGGGATAGGGATTATCCGCCCTGGGCTGCCTGGCGCAGGGTTTCTATGAACTGAACGGGGTCGTCAACGCTCAGCAACACAGAATATCCCTCGCTGGTGGGCACATACGCCACCCGGCTCATGTCCGTGAGAAAACAATAGCCCTTTTCGCCGTTGCGCATCTTGAACCAGCCCGCTTTGAGTCCGGGCAGGGAAGAGCCGCTTCTGCGCCGCCTGGGGGAATACTCGGAGTCTTCGTTCAAATCCACAGGCCGGGCTTGGTCCAGGTCGAGGGACTCAAAAGGTATCAGGCGGCCGTAAAGACCCGCCCGGATGCGCAGCCCTTCGGTGGACACCTCGAAGCGAGCGTTTTTCGCGCCGTATACCGAATACACGGCCAAAGCCATGGCCGCGAGAAAGATGACCACGGCCAGGACCATCAACAGGGCGAACCAGCCGTGCTGGGACGTGGATTCGGTGATGTGGAAGACCTGGGTTTCATTCATGGCTGTTCTCCATGGAGTGTCGCGAATGCGTGGTGCTTGCGTGCCTGGAGTCCATGGCATAGCATGGGCGTATGACGGATTCCAGTGATCCCCGCGACAAAGCAGGCCAAAACGACGAGCAGGCCGTGCATGAGGCATTGGCTGCCTTGGCCCGGGCCATGGGCGTGAGCCTTGATCCGGGCAAACCCTTGGCCGAGAGCTTGGCGGCCCTGGCAGAGTCAGGCTTGGACCAAAGCGTGCTGGAGCCCTTGGCCCGCATCCTTGGCGGCGTGGCTGAGACCGAAGCCACGTTGTCGGTCAAGAAAGGTCGATTTCCAGGCCCAGGGGACAGTGATCCGAGCCCATGACCTCGGGCTCGATCCAGGCCCGCGTTACCTTGTCCCTGATCTCCTCGGACACAAAGAAATAGTCGATGCGCCAGCCCACGTTCCTGGCTCGGGCATTGGCGCGGAAAGACCACCACGTATACAGCTCGCCCGAGTCCCTGAACATACGCAGGGTGTCCACGTAACCGGCCCGGGTAAAGGTGTCGAGCCAGGCCCGCTCAATGGGCAGGAACCCCGAGGTCTTCTCGTTCTCCTTGGGCCGGGCCAAGTCTATCTCCTTGTGCGCGGTGTTGAAGTCGCCGCAGACCACGATGGGCTTGGTTTGGCGCAACTCCTCACAATACTTGAGAAAGGCGTCGTAGTAGCCCAGCTTGTACTGGAGCCGTTCGTCGTCTTTTTGGCCGTTGGGAAAGTAGATGTTGAAGAAGTAGAACTTGTTGTATTCCAGGAGAATGCAGCGGCCTTCGCCTTGGTACTGCTCATCAGGAAGGCCGAAGGAGGTGGACAGGGGCTTGGGCCGGGTAAATGTGGCTACGCCGGAATACCCCTTTTTCTTTTTGCTGGGGTTCCATACCGCGGTGTAGCCTTCGGGCTCGCGGTCAGCCTCGCCCACTTGGCCGGGTTCGGCCTTGACCTCTTGCAGGGCCACCACGTCGGCGTCCACGGCGCGGAACCAGGACATGAAGTCCTTGGTCAGGGCCGCGCGGTATCCATTCACATTCCATGACAGCAGTTTCATGTTCCCTCGGCAGGTGTTGCGGGTCCGGGTAGAAAGGACCCTTATGGCGGAGCTGCGCGGGGTCCGTCAAGCAACCGGGGGGGTCAATCCAGGGGATAAATCAGATCAATATCAGGACTGGGGTCGGCGGCGGTGTGCTTAGGGGCGTCCGGGTCTTCCAGCAGAGGGTTGCTGGAAAGAGTGTCCCTGTTGCGTAGGGGTGAGAGGCGGATCAAGCAATGGCTGCACACCGGGCCTTGGCCTCGGTCCTCGAAGACATCATAAGCTTGGATACGCTTGGCGCAGACTGAGCAGCGTTTGCCGAACATGGGGCCTCCCAAGTGAAAATGGCAAAGTCCTTGCGCACCATTCCATCGGAGAGCAGTTGCTTCACGGCCATGTGGTTGCAAAATTGTGACGATTTACTCGAAGGGCCTGCTTAATGAAAAAGGTGTCTTAGATTGACGCTTGTGTTTTAATAAGAATTATTCTTATCATTTTCTTGCAAAGAAGCCCTTACGCTCCTGTCGGCGGAATCACTGTCGGGAAATGATCTGGGGAGGAATTATGCGGTCTGGCAAGGCTTTACCCTCCCCATGACTTGCGGTAAATACCGCTTGTAATAGAGCTATTTTCTCGACCCAGGATTCCACCGGGTGATGATGGCGGATTTCGCCAAGGACGAGTTCAAGGAGGCCGCGCACATGAAAAGGTTGATATTTCCCGTTCTGGGAGGGATTGGGCTGCTGGCGGTCATTTTATGGTTCGCGGGTGTATTTGGCAGCGAGACTATTGATCCCGACACCTCGGTCATTGCCCGGGACGCGCGTTTGGAGCGCGCAGCCACAACAAGCGCTGAACTCACGACCATAGTCGACTATTACGAAGCCGTGGGCACGGTCCGGCCCAGGACCGAGACCGTGGTTGAATCCCTGGTCACGGCCAAGGTACTGGAAGTACGGGTGGCCGTGGGCGACAGGGTGTCCCAGGGCGATGTGCTGGTGGTCCTGGACAGCCGGGAGCTTACGGCCAAGCGGGACCAGGCGGTGCAAGGCTTGGAAGCCGCGCGCTCGGCCCGGGGCCAAGCCGAACAGGCCATCAACGCGGCCCAGGCCTCGTTCAACCGGGCCAGCGCAGATTATCGCCGCATGCGCACCCTGTATGATGAAGGAGCCATTACGTCCCAGGAAATGGGCGTGGCCGAAGCGGAGTATCTCCAGGCCGAGGCCTTGCTCCGCCAGGCCCGGGACGGCTTGTCCGGAGCCCAGGCCGCTGTGGACCAGGCGGAAAAGATCCTGGAACAGGCCGAGATCGGCCTGGGCTATGCGGAGATCAAGGCCCACGAGGACGGGGAAATCGCCCGGCGGGACGTGGAGCCCGGCGACTTGGCCGTGCCCGGCAAGCAACTGCTGGTCATGCACACCGCAGGCACCATGCGTTTCGAGGCCCTGGTGCGCGAGGGTCTCATCGACCGCACCCGGCCCGGCGTGGAACTGGAAGTCATGATCACCGCTCTCAGCGCCAGGACCCCGGCCATTGTGGAAGAAGTCGCGCCCATGGCTGATCCCCGCACGCGGACCTTTTTGGTCAAGGTCGGCTTGCCGCCCATGAATGGGCTCTACTCCGGCATGTTCGGCAGGCTGCTCGTGCCCATGGCCGAGCGCGAGGCCGTGATGCTCGATGAAAACGCGGTGCAGCGCGTGGGCCAGCTCACGACTGTAGAGGTGTTGGAGAGTGTGGGAGAAGACGCTGTGTGGCGCACCGTGTTCGTGACCACGGGCCAGAGCAGGCAAGGCAGGATCGAAATCCTGTCCGGCCTGGCAGGCGGAGAAGTCGTGGCCCTGCCGTATATGCTGGAGGACCAGGGCAGCATCCCTGAGCAAGAAACCCAGGCCGGGGAGGGGCAAGATGGCTGACCGCAATCCCGGCGGCATGCTCACGTCCGTGGTGCGCAGTTTTCTCACGGGCAAGCAGGCCGTGCTGTTTCTTATATTTTCCCTGTGTTTGGGCGCCGCGGCCGTGATGATCACGCCCCGGGAAGAAGAACCGCAGATCGTGGTGCCCATGGCCGACATCATTGTCCAGGCCCCAGGCGCGTCGGCCGAAGAAGTGGAAATGCTCGTGGCCGCGCCCCTGGAGCGGATACTGTGGCAGATCCACGGCGTGGAATACGTGTACTCGGTGTCCCGGCGGGACATGGCCATGGTCACGGTGCGCTTCTTTGTGGGCGAAGACCGTGAAGAGGCCCTGGTCAAGCTGCACAACGCCATTAACAAGAATATTGATCTTGCGCCTTCCATTGTGTCGGGCTGGGTGATCAAGCCCGTGGAAATCGACGACGTGCCCATTGTCATGCTCACCCTGCACTCCGAGCAGTACGGGGACCACGAGCTGCGGCGCATGGGCGAGGAGATGCTGCACCGCTTGGCTGAGGTCCCGGACGTGAGCGGAGTCAGCATCGTGGGCGGCCGCGCCAGGGAAGTGCGCGTGGAGTTGTCGCCCGAGCGCATGGCCGGACTGTCGGTTTCGCCCATGGAGATCGTGGCCGCGCTCCAGGGCGCGGATGTTTCCGTGACCGCCGGGTCCCTGGATCAGCTCAATCGTGAGCTCAACATCAGCGCGGATTCGTATTTATCTTCGGCCCGGGAAGTGGGTGATTTGGTCGTGGGGGTATTTGAGGACCGCCCTGTGTACCTCCGGGACGTGGCCACCATTATTGACGGCCCGGAAGAGGCCGAGGCCTACTCCCGGTTCAGCTATTCCGATTACCGGATCATGGAGATGGGCGTGGCCGGGGAATATGCCGAGGAACCCGCGGTGTTTCCAGCCGTGACCCTGGCCTTGGCCAAGAAAAAAGGGGCCAATGCGGTCAACGTGGCGGACACGATTCTTGAACGCGTGGACGAGCTCTCCGACACAGTGCTGCCCGAAGGCGTTGATGTGGAGGTCACCCGCGACTACGGGGCCACGGCCCAGGAAAAAGTCTCGAATCTGCTGAGTTCCTTGTTTTACGCCATCCTGACCGTGGTGGGCTTGTTGGCTTTCACCCTGGGCAAGCGCGAGGCCCTGGTGGTGGCCGTGGCCGTGCCCGTGAGTTTTTCCCTGGCGCTCTTCGTCAACTACATGTTCGGCTACACCATCAACCGGGTGACCCTGTTCGCCCTGATCCTGTCTTTGGGCCTGGTGGTGGACGATCCCATCACCAATGTGGACAATATCCAGCGCCACATCCTCATGGGCCTGAAAAAGCCGCTCCAGGCCACGGTGGACGGGGTGCGCGAAGTGCTGCCACCGGTGATCATGTCCACCCTGGCGATCATCATTTCCTTTACTCCCATGTTTTTCATCACCGGCATGATGGGGCCGTACATGGCGCCCATGGCCGCCAACGTGCCGCTCACCGTAACCTTTTCCACGCTCTGCGCCCTGACCATCGTGCCCTGGCTGTCGTACCACCTGCTCAAGCACAAGGCAGGGCGGGGCACGGACGGATCCGGCGACCCCGACATGCTGGGCGAGGACGGAAAATCCGAGGACCGGGCCCATATCAAGAAGGACGTAACCCCGGCCTGGGTGACCAAGGGCTATCGGGCCGCGATCCTGCCTTTTTTGGAGTCGCGCAAGAAGCGGATGTTCCTGACCCTGGCCATCTTGTTCCTGCTCATGGGCAGCATGGCTCTGGCTCTGTTCCGTTTGGTACCGCTCAAGATGCTGCCCTATGACAACAAGAACGAGTTCCAATTGGTCATCGACCTGGACGAGGGCTCCAGCCTGGAAGCTACCGACCGGGTTGTGCAGGCCTTTGAAGAGTACCTGCGCACCGTGCCCGAGGTGGACAACCTGGTGTCCTTCACGGGCACTGGCTCGCCCATGGACTTCAACGGCATGGTCCGCCACTACTTCATGCGCAGCCAGAGCCACCAGGCCGACATTCGGGTCAACCTGGTGGACAAGTCCCGGCGCTCGTCCCAGAGCCACGCCATTGTGCTGCGCTTGCGCAACGACTTGGAAGCCATTGCCGGGCAGTACAATGCCCGGCTCAAGATCGTGGAATCCCCGCCTGGTCCGCCCGTGGTGGCCACGGTTACGGCCGAAATCCGCGGCGATCCCGACCGCAGCCATGACCAGCTCTTGGACGCAGCCCGGCAGGTCCGCGAGGTCATGTATCTGGAACCCGGAGTGGTGGATGTGGACGCCAGTTTTGAAGCCAACCGGCAACGCATCAGTTTTGTGCCGGACAGGGAAAAAGCGGCCCTGCACGGCGTGGATTCGGCAACCATCGCCGAGACCCTGCGCCTCAGTGTTGGCGGCGTGTCCCCGGCCAAGGTGCACGAGCCTGACGAGCGCAATCCCCTGACCGTGCGTTTGATCCTGCCCAGGGACCGGCGCTCCAGTATCGCCTCCTTGAGCCAAATTCCGGTCAAATCCGTGACCGGCGACATGGTGGCCCTGGGCGAATTGGGCGAGTTTTCCCTGGTCAGCGAAGACCAACCCATCTTTCACAAGAACCTCGAACGTGTGGTCTACGTGTTCGGCGAAATGGCGGGCCGCGCGCCTGGCGAAGCTGTCCTGGACATGCAGGCGGCTTTGCGCAATGAGCCTTTGCCGCCTGGGGCCCAGGCCGAGTGGGCAGGCGAGGGCGAATGGGAGATCACCCTGCGCGTGTTCCGCGACCTGGGCCTGGCCTTTGCCGCGGCCATGCTCGGCATCTACGTGCTGCTCATCCTGCAGACCGACTCCTTTGCCATGCCCCTGCTGATCATGACCGCCATCCCCCTGACCCTGCTGGGGATCATGCCCGGGTTCTGGCTGCTCAATGTGTTCTTTGCCGGGGAGGTGGGAGGGTATGCTGATCCCATCTTCTTCACGGCCACGTCCATGATCGGCATGATCGCCTTGGGCGGCATCGTGATCCGCAACTCCCTGGTGCTCATTGAATTCATCCAGGAGGCCATGGGCCGGGGCGTGTCCCTTAAGGAGGCCATCCTGCAAAGCGGGGCCATCCGCTTGCGGCCCATTGTGCTCACTGCGTTGACCACGGCCCTGGGCGCATGGCCCATCACCCTGGATCCCATCTTCTCGGGCTTGGCCTGGGCGCTCATTTTCGGCTTGTTCGCCTCGACCCTGTTCACGCTGGTGGTGATACCGGTGGCGTATTATGGGGTGATGCGGCGGAAGGCGGCGTAGCGATTGGAACAATGGCCCCAGGCAGAGTTAGGTTGCCTGGGGCCTTTGGTTTCGGAAAGTATTCATGGTCCGAAATATTACTGCACACCCTGAACAACAGCTTCCCATTTCGAAATAGCTGTAGAATTACCGTGATGGGCTGCTATCAGGATTTGGGTATACCGTATGGCCGTGGCTACTTCTTGATTCCAGGCGACATCTTTAAACATATCGTCTACTTCCGCCTTTATTGTTGGATCAACAAGGTTGTTTAAACCGTGCAAATACACAATTTGGTCCAAGGTCAAGATTGCGACTTTTTTCTTAAGTGCTTCAATTCTTTCATCAATTGACAGGGCAGACCCAAGTGACCCAATGACGATCTCCTGATCGATTGCCGCTGTTGTTGCTGAGTCCTGTGCAATGCTCTCTACCGCCCCGTGGAAGGTGCCTGCTCGCTCATATCTCTGAAGGTCCATTAGCGCTTTTTGTAAAGGGTACTGAGCTATTGTACTATTAGAGAGTGTTCCAAGAATTTCAATCTTTACATGTTCCCTTTGGGCGATCATCTTAAGTTGTATTGCATTTAAAGCTGTTTGAAAGAACATGTTTTTGTCAAATGTATCTTTTCCAGCCATGAGGCCAGTAGATATAATTGAAATTATATCTTTAATTCTAGTGACTGGTGTTAGTAGTGAGGCAATGTTAGCTGCAAAAGGTATGGAGTCGCTTACTGTTTCTGATATGGCGAATTCGGCATGAATTGATGCAGAAAATTCTTCAAAATAATGATCAATTACGCGCATTCGGGAAATAACAATTGTGTCTCGCAAGGCTTTTTTTTCAGACTCCGGAGTTAATTCATATTTTGCAAGTATCGAGGGGCCAAAATACGTTGATTCAAGATAATAAATCTCTTCTGCCGTCCCGTTTATCTCTTCAGGATACCCCATCACAACATCCCAACGCTTATTGTAGCAACTGAAAAGAGTGAAAATACACACCAGACTGACGACTACGTTGGCACAACGCATGGCAGCCTCCGATTGTCAAGAGATCACAGCCAGTTGAGAATACCGCCTCCCCCAGTAGTCCAAATCCAGCCCGAATTCCCGCGCAAAGCCTAGTTGCTCAGACATATAGCAAGGCAACACTCTGTTGACGGCCATGTGCCAGGACATGACGAGACAACCCAGCACAGTATCCCTGCGGTGCTACCGATACACTATCTGCGGCTTTTCGATGGATAATTCGTAAAACGGTTTGTATGCAAAATAAAAGTGAAAGGCAATACATAATTATTGTGGA
>QZKZ01000329.1 GCA_004796465.1 Desulfovibrio sp. | reverse complement strand
TCGGTAGCTCGTCGGGCTCATAACCCGAAGGTCCAAGGTTCAAATCCTTGCCCCGCTACCAAGAATACCAAAGGGTTGTGCACGCAAGAGGCACAGCCCTATTTTTGTTTGCAGTGGAAAATACTCTGCCCTCGTTGTTTAAGACCGCACCATGACCTACCCCACGATGCCGTCCAACCCCAACTCCCTCAGCTTGTCATCCGAAGGACGAGTCGTCTCGGGGTCCCATCCACGCTCCGTATAATAGTCGGCCATCATGCCCTGAAACTGGTCGCGGTCCAGGACAGCGCCTTTTTCATCTCCCCAGGTCAGGGCCTCGGTGAAAAAGCGTTCAGGCAAGACATCGTCCTGTCTGCCAAATCCCTCCCGCACATTGAACATCTTCTCCAAGTTGATGATTCGCTCGCCAACCCTGAGCAACCGTGACGCAGACCATGGGGTGCCGGTGATCGCGCTGAGTAGCGAAGCCAACTCGATTAGGCTCAGGCCCAATGGAGGCAGTGTGGCGAACCGGCATATGCCCAAGGAGTCAATGACCGCCTTGAGGTCTTGATCAAATGCGCTTTCCCCGAACTGATGGCAGGCTCCCCGGGTGCACGTGGCGTAACAAACGCCCATACCCGGGTTGGCATGGACGTTGTGGGCGGCCATTTCCATTCCCTTGGCGTGCATGGCGTACGTTTTTGTCTCTTCACCGATGTCCTGGCAAAGGGCGCGGACTCCCTTGGAGGCGAGATCGCCCACGCCTTCGCGCCTGGAAATCTTGCCGAGCAGGGCGGTCACGGCATCCATGTCGCCCCAGGCAAGGTCGATCCCGTCTAGATAAGCCTGGTCAATATGCCCCTTTTCATATGCCTCCATGAGGAAGCCAATGACATTGCCAGCCGCGATGATGTCCATGCCCAGGTCATCGCCGTCATAAATGGCTTTCATGATGGCCCCCAGATCAGACGCCATCAAATTCGCCCCGAACATGACACCGGTCTCGTACTCAGGGCCGTCGTGCACGATCAACCCTTTATAGGAGCCCTCCTTGACCAAGCCGCTTTTTTTGCACGCCAGGGGGCAGCAGTAGCAGGCAATACTGCGCTCCCAGAGCTTTTCCCGAGCGGCGTCGGCATTGATGCGCCCGATGTCCGGAAAGGTGCCTTCCCTGAAATTCTTCACGGTCATGACACCGGCATTGCTTTTGTCTTGCAGCAGAAAGGCGGTGCCGTCGCCAAACTTGTAGGAAAGCACGGTGCCCGTGGACAAGCCGCTGAAAAAGCTTCGGCTCGACTCCATTTCCTTGGCCAGTTGCTTGTCCTTGGCCACGGAAGGAATGGTATCGCCGCGAACCGCGATGGCCTTGAGGTTCTTGGAACCCATGACGCAGCCAACACCCCTGCCCGCAGCTCGTGACGCCGTATGGATGATGCTGGCAAAAGACACCAGGTTTTCACCGGCCGGGCCGATGTATGCGGTTTGAAAGCGCCCCTGGCCAAGGTCCTGGGAAAACTTCTTGTCAAAATCATCCGTGCCCATGCCCCAGTACGATTCCGCGCTTTTCACGGCAACACTGCTGTTGTCGATGTGCAGATAGACCGGAGAGGGGGCTTTTCCAGTGATGACAATGCCGTCATATCCGGCAAAGCGGATCTCAGGGCCAAAAAAGCCGCCAAAATTGGAATAGCTGACCGTGGATGCGTGGGGATACGGCGAAGACTCGGCTGATGTACAGGGAGACTTGGTCATCACACAGGTCCGCGATGCCGAGGCAATGGGCAGGCCGGAAAAGGGACCGGCCAGAAAAATCAAGGGATTGTCAGGGGAAAGGGGGTCCAGGCCAGGGTAGGGGATGCGATCCCACAGCATCTTTATGCCGAGCCCCCTTCCTCCGAGAAAGGCGTCCACATCTTGGGCAGGCGTGGGTATGGTCTGCACATTGCCGGTGGTCAAATCCACCTCCAGCATGACGCCGTGGTATCCGCTTTGTTGCGTGTCCATGGGGGTATCCTTATGGGTGGAGGGTGTACCACTGATGCGTGAGATAGGTCGCGATGGTGTTCGGGGCCATTGACGCAAAGGGCTGCGGGTGTTCCTCGGAAGCAATGGAAAGTGCGCCTTGCGGACAGTGGGCTACGCACTGGGGGGCTCCGTCGCACAACGTGCACATCCCGGCTGGATGCTGGGTGTGGGGATGCAAGGTAATGACTCCGCTTCCTTGTGCGCTGCACGCTTCGGCGCAGCTGCCGCATGAAATGCACAGCTCGGGCCTGACCGTGATCGCCCGGGTGATGGCGTCGCGATACAAAGCCTTTTCGCCGGCATCCGAATCGCGTCCCACAGGACAGGCCTGCAAACACGGACCATCGGCGCAAAAGAGGCACAGTGAGGGCACGTCCACGTCGGGGTTGTAGGAGTGGACCTTGATATTGGCGAAATGGGGGTTGCCCACTCCTTGCGCTACTGCTGCGTTGACACCAGCACAAACCGCCTCGCAAGTCCTGCACCCCGTGCATTTCGCATAATCCACCAAGATTTTGCGGGACGTGTTACCCAGGAGCCAGTACGCAGCGCCGCCCACCGTGCTCCCGAGCAAGGCGGCGATTCCCAGGGTTGTTGTTCTCCGCAGAAACGCCCGGCGTGGGAACACGGCTTGGCCCTGGTCAGTCACTTGGGGCTTGTGTTTCGGTATGTCCATCAGACTCTCCTTGTAGAAGATTCTAGTCAAATATATTTAGTCAAATTTGACTCACATTGCAAAAAAGAGCGTTCAATCCTCTTGATATTTATCCAACACCATGGATATCCAGTGCTTTTCCTCTCGGAAAAGCATGAGGTCGTGTTCAATAAAGAAGCCGTCAGTTCGTGCTCTGGGATCAGTGGGAGACAACGAGGCGAGATAGGCATTGCGCCCAGACATCTCCAAGTTGATGCGGTCCATGGCCTTTTGCGCGAATTCGCGGATCTCCTTGTTGCTCCGCCGGATGTTGAACTTGAGGGCGATCTTGAAGCCAAAGTAGTAGGGAAACAGCCCCATGAACGCCTCGGCCTGCATGGCGTCGAATGTTTCCCGCCCCTTGTCGGTGATTTGGTACAGGGTCTTGGTGGGGTAGAGTCCCTGTTTCTCGCGGGCCACCGTCACGATATCCCCGCATTTTTCAAGGGATTTCAGGGCGTGGTAAATGGACCCCTTTTTCACGTCGGTCCAGTGACTGATCATCTTCTTGTCCAAGGAGCTGACCACGTCATACCCACTGGCCACGCCCAGCCGGTCAACAGTCCCTAAGACCACGAACTTCGCGATGTTCATCCAGCTCTCCGCTGCGTCTTGTCCACGATCAGTTTGAGTGGTTAAATTTGACTACTTTTTATGCTTTTGGAACGGAGGTGTCAAGGGGGGAGGAAAAAAAATGAGCAAGCTCCCAGAAAAGGAATAAAGGCATTAACAAGGAAGATGTCAGGAGCATCAAGTTGGTAAGGCTTGTATATTGAACTCCCCAAACTCCTCCCCACTCCCCCACTGCGGCAACCTCTCCGCAGGCCCCTCAATGCGTACAAGCGGAGGTTCGCGCTCCGCCAGGCCGTTGATCTTGGCCCACAAGGTGATGTCTCCCCAATACTGCGGCGGCGTTTCAGCGGCTGCCACGGCAGCGAAGATTTCACCGGGGGTTTGGTTGCCGTCTTGGATCGCGGCCAAGGCCAGGCGCTCCAGCCTGCCCAATCCGGTCGCGGGGTCGGGCTGCTCCTGCAGCCAGCGTTTCACGGCAGCAGGAACCCAGGGCAGGGGAGGGGCTGTCATGGCGGATATCTCGCTGAACATGGTGGCGTTCTGGGTGGCGAACGCCTGGTCCACAACTACAGCGAATTCAAATTGCTCGGGAGTGACAGGAAGCTGTTTGCCGTGAAAGGACGCCATTTGCTCGGGCGAGAGCTGACCCAGCCCGTGAAAAGGCTCGATGCCAGGGAACGCGTCAACGCAAATGAGGTCAACGCTGAGGACGGACTTGTGGTGCAGGCAGCTCAGAATATGGGCCAGCATGGACTGGTCAAACAGGCAGGCGTCGAACCACAGGACAATGCGCTCGTATCCCGTTGCTTGCTCAAGTTTTTGATATTGATCGCGCAGTGTCTGGAGGACGCGTTCCTTATCGAGCCCGCCGGCAGTGGTTTGTTCCAGGAACAAGGCGCGGTCATGGAGCGTGTCCTCGGAAGGCCACCCGGAATCGCGGGGGCCGTCGTAGAGGATGTCGCGCCAGACGAAAATGTCGCCGGGAATTCCTGCCTTGGCCAGAATATCGCCTGCAGTGTCGCCGCTGGTGATGTGAAGGGTATCCGCCACCTCTGGTCTCCTGTTGAGGAAATAATACCCGAAGCCGAGTTCAGGATTCGGCAACAAACCGCTGCAACGCATTGAACAGAAGCCGAAAATCAACGGGCTTGGCCATGTAGTCGTCAGCCCCGGCCTCGAGGAAACTGTCCTCTTCATCCGCCATGGCCGAAGCAGTCAGGGCGATAATGGGCACCAGCTTGTTGGCTTCGCCCGCGTCCCCGCGCCGAATGGCCCTGGTGGTTTCCACACCGCCCAAAATTGGCAGCCGCCGGTCCATGACCACCACGTCGTATGTGTCTCGGGCCAGGGCCTTGAGTGCATCTTCACCGTTTTCCACCGTGGTGACGGCGCAGTCGAAGTCTTTAAGCACCACGGTAATGGCCAAGCGGCTGACAAGGTCGTCTTCAACCACAAGCACGTTCAATCCAAGGGACATGGTTTCCTTAAGCGCATATTTTTCGGGCTGAACATCAGCCGCTTCCTGGGAAATTTCAAAACTCAGGCTGAAGCGGAACGTCGTGCCAACGCCGACTTCACTGGTCACGGAAATGGTTCCTCCCATCAGGTCGAGCAGTTTCTTGGTGATGGACAGGCCCAAACCAGTGCCTCCGGCCTTTTGGGCATCGCTTGTTTCGGCTTGGGTAAAGGGCTGAAACAAGACATCAAGCGTATCATCCGCAATTCCCATGCCGGTGTCGACGACCCTGAAATACACCCTGCAGACATCGGGATTATTGCTGGCCAAGGAATACGCCTCAATGGTGATGGAGCCTGTTTTCGTGAACTTGACCGCATTGCCCACCAAGTTGTTGAGCACTTGTTGCAGCCGATACTCGTCCCCCAGCAGGGCAGGAATGTCTTGATCCACAAAAGTGCGCAGGGTCAGGCCCGCCTGGTTCACCGAGGAGCGGAACAGCGTTTCCACTGACTCCATGACGCCTTGCAGGGCAAAAGGCTCCTGCGCAAGGCTCATTCTGTTGGCTTCAATGCGCGACAGATCGAGAATATCCCCGAGCAGCCTGGCCAAACGCTTGCAAGAACTCAGGGCGGTCGTGGCGTATTCGCTGGAGGTGTTGTCCGGGGTTTTGAGCTGGATGAGCTGGAGCATGCCCATGATCCCGTTCAGTGGCGTGCGAATCTCATGGGACATGTTGGCCAAGAACTCGGACTTGGCTTGGTTGGCGGTCTCGGCCGCAAGCTTGGCCTCGATCAGCTTTTGCTCGGTGCGCTTTCTGTCCGTGATGTCCTGGTTCACGCCAATGGTTTTGATGGTCTTGCCCAGCCTGTCCCTGAGTTGTTTGTACCGCACCGCCATATGCCGCTCTTCCCCATCGCGGCGGATGATGCGGTGCTCAACCATCTGGGGAGCGTCAACATCGTCCGTGTCAATGATCCTCTCGATCTCGCGGTCCATCATCCACATATCATCGGGATGAAAGAACTCCTGGACATACTCTGCCGCGGGTATGGTGTAGCCTCCCTCGCGTTCCACGGTCGTCCCGTACAGGGAAAAAAACTGGTCGTTAAAGGTAAATTCCGCACCAAAAACATCGCCTTCCCATAAGGCCATCTTGGACATGTCCATGGCCAGCGCCAGTTTGGCCTGTTGCTCCCAAATTTCCTCACGGCTTTGGACAAGGGCTTTCTCCGAGAGCTTGCGTTCCAGGACAAGAGCCATGCTCTTGCAGAACAAGCGCAATACCTCGCGATCCTCCTCGGTCCAATAGCGATGGGGGCTTTCCCCGGTAAACCCAAGAAAACCCACGAAACGATCCTGAATGAAAATGGGCTCCATAAGGAGCGACCTCATGTTGTGGCTTTCCAAGGTCAGTTTATCTGCTGAACCTTTGGGAAGTGAAGAAATATCGGGGAGATGAACTGATTCTCCCTTGGAAAGGGTTTCCCATAGCAAGGGTGCGCCTCTGCTCAGGTCGATCCCTTGCATGTTGTCCTGTTTGGATTCGATTCCAGGAGCGCACCACTCGTGAGTATTGTCGCTGAGGGAAGTATTGCCTTGGATGAGGAACACGGAAGCCCGGGAAACGTTGGAAAACTCTCCAATAGCGGCCAATGCGGCTGTAACGCCTTTATCAAGATCCTCGGGCCGCATGCGCAAAAAGTCGGACGTGAGTTTGCCGGCAAGCTCCTCAAAGGTCTTGCGCCGGGCAAGCAAGGATTCTGTCTTCTTGTGCTCGGTAACGTCCCTGACGATCAGCACGGCCAGCATTTTGCCGTCAGCCTCAAAGGGTGCCGCCTTGACCAGAGCTGTTTGCTGTTCACCCGAGGCAGTGAGCACGGCGATCTCAATGGGATCCGAAGGAGACTCCTGCGTCCCATGCCGGCACTTGGCAAGAATCCTGGAAAGGTCATCCAAAGAGTCGAGTTGACTCAGGGGCATACCGGCAAGTTCTGTTCGAGGGTAGCCAAGGAAGTTCTCAGCAGCAGGGTTGGCCTCGACAAGGATTCCGGTTCCTGTGTCCACAACCAAAACGGGGTCAACGGATTGGAGAAACAAACAGTTCGCAAGACCTTTCGCCTGCGGTGAAACAAGGAGAGATTGCCCGGAATGGGACGAGGTCGACGATGCGGACTTCTTTTTCATGATACCCCCTGCCGAACGTGTACGACCCATGTAAACATTAGTCTATTTACATTAATTTTATTTAAGATTCAAAGTGGTCAACCTCAAGGATTTCTGCCCAAGGCCAACAAAAGTGTGTGAACCTTCCTGCCATTTGGACAGCGTTACACAAGAACACAAGACAATCGAGACAGATTAAGGATCGGATACCCTTTCCCGGGTTTGAAAACGAAATATGATACCGTATCGGCGAGCACGGTTACACCCTTTTTCATCATCAAGCCCAGCGTCCACGGGTATGCCCTTCACGCATCATCAACCAGCCGGTGTCACTTAAAGGATATATTTCGTTTTACATCCTGACAACTGCTTGATATAAAACAGTTATGAATAGTTTCAAAGGGTTGGCCCAGGCAGGGGGGCTTGTGTCACCTTTGGTTGCCGGACTTGAAAAGCTGGCATCCAATATCTACCTTCGTTCCATTCAACGTGGCCTGCTTTTTTCGTTACCCCTGATTTTCGTCGGCGCGTTGTCGCTTTGCTTATTGAATTTTCCCGTTCCCCAGGTCCAGGTTTTTCTGGATCAAACATTGGGCGCGGGTTGGCGGTCGGTCTTGGAATCCATTGTCCAGGGAAGCTTTGGCGTCACTTCCTTGGCAGTGATTTCCGCCATCGCGTTCAACATTGCGCTCCTCTTCAACGCCGAACGTAACGAGCAGTTCATGAGCCCGTCCATGAACGCCATGGTCGCGCTTTCCTGCTACATTGTGCTGCTCGGTTCCTCGGAGTCATGGCCCGACCTGTTCTCCCTGAACCATGGGCTGATTTTTGCGGTGAGCACGTCGGTGGCGGTCAGCTTTGTGTTTTTACGGCTGGCTTCGCTGCGTTTTCTCCGTATTTCATCCACCGTGATTGGTCACGATCCCACCACGTTCCAGGTGCTGAACCTGATGCCTGCGGCCACCCTGACCATTGTTCTTTTTGCCGGAGCGCGGGTGGTGTTTCATACCGCTTTTCCCGAGGGCATTGATGTTTCCCAAATGCTCATCAACAGCCTGTTCAAAGGGCAGAGCGGTGGGTTGGGCCTTGGCGTGCTGTACACCGGTGTGTCTCAATTGCTGTGGTTTTTCGGGATCCATGGTCCCAATATGCTGTTTTCCTTGGAGCAGGGGACCCTGAACATTGCCATGCTGGAGAATATCCAGGCTGCTGCAGCCAATACAGCGCCTCCGCACATCATGACCAAGGGATTTTTGGATTCTTTCGCGTACATGGGGGGCTCGGGCGCCACCCTGAGCTTGATCCTGGCCATGCTGTACATCAGCCGCGACAAAGGTAACCGGCGGTTGTGCTATCTGGCCTTGCTCCCGGCCCTGTGCAATGTCAATGAACCCTTGCTGTTCGGGATTCCACTTGTCTTCAACCCCCTCTACATTATTCCCTTTTTGTTCGCACCCCTGGTGAACATCCTGACGGCTTACGCAGCCACGGCCCTGGACTTGGTGCCACGGACGATTACCAGCGCGCACTGGACAACGCCCGCACTGGTTAATGGCTACGTCGCCACGGGATCAATAGCCGGGACGCTGTTGCAGGTGGTGAACCTGACTATCGGGGCCCTGGTGTATTTACCGTTTATCAAGCTCTCGGAAAGAATACATTTCAAACGGCAACGAAACGCCATTAAAACGCTGCATGATTTTGCCTGCAACGCCCTGCCCGGACCCAACGGCCAAAAGTGCATGAGCCGCTCGGGATTCGAAGGGTATTTGGCCCGGTCATTGGCCGACGACTTGGTCTATGCGCTCAAGCAAAGCGATCAGCTTTTCCTTGCCTATCAACCGCAGATCAACACCCAGACCCACCTCGTGGAAGGCGTCGAATGTCTGCTTCGCTGGCGCCATCCCACTTATGGCAGCATCCCGCCACCATTGACCGTTGCCCTGGCCGAAGACAGCGGCGTCATCGACGACCTCGGCGCATTCGTGCTCAAAAGCGCCTGTGCTTCCTTTGGCAGGTGGAAAACCGGGGTGTGCGATGATTTCCTGATCTCTGTGAATCTCTCGGCAAGGCAATTGGAGAACCCGGCCCTGACCGAAACCATACTCGGCATACTCAACGACACGGGCACTCCGGCGCGCCACCTTGAAGTTGAAATCACCGAATCCGTGGCCGTGACGCCCATTGACGCCACCTACACAACCCTGTTCGGACTCCGGGCCTTGGGCATCCAAGTGGCCATTGACGACTTTGGCATGGGCCACACATCCCTGCGCTACATCAAGGAATTTCCAATAGATACGGTCAAGCTGGACAAAACACTGACCGAAGAAAGCAAAAACGGGGTGAACGACTATATTGTCAGAAGTATCATGGATTTGAGCCAGAACTTGCAATTGCGCACCGTGGTGGAAGGCGTGGAAACCCTGGAGCAGTGCGAGCGGTTCCAGAGAATGGGCTGCTCAGTATTTCAGGGCTATTACTTCAGCCAGCCGCTGTCGAGCGAGGAGTGCTTCGAATACATTACGTCGTATAAGGTGAGCGAGGCCGTAGTCGAGGAGCAGGACGTGCCGCAAGGAGTGGAAGTGGAAAGCGTGTAGCTGACGCCCGGTATTGAGGACTCTGAGGAGCAAGGGATCCAAGCGTGACTTTTCTTTCTGTAGCCTTCGGAATAATATAAGGACTTACAGCGCCAGCTGTGAGTTCTTTCTCTTTTGCGCTCCCCATCCGTAGTAAGGAACACTAATCAGATTATTCCCCAGGATACCCTTCCAGGGGCATGGCCGGAACCTTAAAACTAAACTCGCTGCCCTTGCCCGGCTCGGATTCCAGCCAGATGCGACCGCCGAACCGGTCCACGATCTCCTTGCACAGGGACAGGCCAATGCCCAGGCCCGGGGGTTTGTCCGTGAGCATGTCCCCGAGTTGGTGGAAACGCTTAAATACGGCTGTTTGATCCTCGAGCGCAATGCCCGGGCCCGTATCGCTCACCGTGACCCTGATCCCGCTGTTGTCCGGCTCCACACGCAGGACAACCCCGCCCTGGTCCGTGAACCGCACTGCGTTGGCAATGAGGTTCGACACCACCAGGCCCAAGAGCCGGTCATCCACCACGATCTCCTCGGGCGCGTCCCCAGCCATGAAAAACTCCAGGGACAGGCCCTTGGCCCGGGCCTGAATGGTATGGCGCTTCATGGCCGCGCGCAGGACCACCTCGACCATGGTCGGCCCCAGCATGGGCTCCAGGTCGCCGGAAACGAGCCGGGCCATGTCAATGGAGTTTTCCAGCAGCCGGGCCAGGTTGGCGGCCTCGGCCTCCACGGTGGTCAGGTTCTGGGCCACGGTATGCACGGCCTTGTGCACCTGCTTGTCATCCGTGTGTTCCAACCCCGGCACAACGATGTTGGACATTTTTCGCCGTGACAGCTTGGTGAAACCAACCAAGGAGGTCAGGGGAGTGCGCAGTTCATGGGAAATGGAGGTCAGGAGCCGGGATTTCATGGTGTCCAGGACCCGAAGTTCTTCGTAGGCCTCGGCCAGTTCCCGGGTGCGCTGGGTCACCAGTTGCTCCAAATTCTTGTTGAGCTCCGCGAGTTCTTCCTTGGCCCGGACAGTCTCGGTAATGTCCGAGAGCAAGGCAAAGCCGCCTTGAACTTCGCCGTGCTCGTCCAACAAGGTGGTGCGGTTGCACAGGACGTTCAGGGGCTCGCCCGACTTGCGGCGCATGGTGAGCAAATAACTGGCGTGGCGGGTCGTGGTCAGCATTTTCAGCTGTTCATCCAGGAAGGCCCGGTTGTTCCTATCCGTGAAGTCGTGGGGGCGGCGGCCCAAGATTTCTTCCCTGGGGTAGCCCAATAACCGGCACATGGCATCGTTCACGTCCAGTATCCGGTACTCCAGGTCAGTGCGCCAATACCCCTCCACCGTGGTTTGGATGAGCCGTGCGTAGTTGCGCTCGCTTTCCTTGAGGGCAAGTTCCGCCCGCCTGCGGTCAAGATTTTCCCGGCCCAGGTCCGTGAGCATGGTCACGAACGAATCAAAGCAGGCCATGATCTTGCTCAAGCGTTCCTTGGAGTAGATGGGAATGCGCTTGGTCGCGGCCATGTAGTCGTCCAGGTCAAAACCAAAGCGCTCGGCCTGTTCGCGGAATCTTGTCTCGTCAGGCGGCTCGTGCAGGAATTGGCCGAAAAAGAACGCTCCCAGCCTTTCCCCGTCGATCATGATCGGGAAGGCGGCGTCCACCAAGCCGTTGGCGCAGACATTGGCGTAATACCGCCCTTCCCGCAGATGGTTGAAGACCTGGGCGTCGCTTTCCTCGCACAGGGCGCATGTCTCGGGATTCTTTCGGTGAAAGTCCGTGCAGATGTCTGACCAGCCCACGCCGATGAGCAGGTTGAAGTCCTGGTCCACAATAGAGCAGTGCACCCCATAGGCGTCATAAAAATCCTCCATGAGCCTGCGGAGCATTTCAAGGTTGATGAGGTCCTGGAGCGTGTATTCCATTGCCCGTGCTTTCCTGTCTTTCCTTCTTTGCCGCGAGGACAGGAACGGCCAGATTAGTGGACTACTTCAATTATTACACCGCTTGGACAAATATGTCCATGAAATACACTGTCAGGTGACCGGGATAAGATGGCAAAGGAAAATCAAGGAACATGGCTCGGGTGGAGGGCCGGTTTCTTCTCCCTTGACACTCCTCGCCAAAGTCGTTAAGCGGATAACGAAATGTATCAACGGCTACCAAGGTTGGCCAAATGGCAAGCTCTGATTTAGATTATGACATTGACGATTCCCTGCCCAGGATGATGGGCACCTGCGTCAAGTTAATGCGCGAAAGCCTCAATGCCCGGTTCCAAGACGCGGGGTACGACATCACCATTGAGCAATGGATCGTGCTGCTCAACCTGTGGCGGCAGGATGGCTTATCCCAGCAGGCCCTGGCCGACCGCTATGGCCGGAGCAAAGTGGCGGCGTTCAAACTCTTGGAAAAGCTCGAGGACCAAGGGCTGGTCATGCGTCAGGCAGACCCTGTGGATGCGCGTTGCAAACGAGTATTCTTGACCACTGATGGCAAGAAGCTGCAAGCAGAGCTTGTGCCCTTGGCCAAGGAAAACATCACCGCCATGACCCGGGACATTTCTCAGGCTGACCTGGAAACCGCCAAGCAGGTGATCCGCAAGGTGACCAGCAACTTGCTCGGCTAATTTTTTTCTCTCTACCGTTAATCGGTTAACAATTTTGCCGCCTGACAGGTCCCGCACCTGACAGGCGCACCATGGATACTCATGACTCAACGCACCAGCCATACCCGCCTTTTGCTTCTTCTGGCCCTGTTGGTGGCCTTTCCCCCGTTGTCCATCGACATGTACCTGCCCGCTCTTCCCCAGCTCCAGGAAACCTGGCAACAGCCCCTGTCCCTCGTCAATTTGACGCTGATCGGATTCTTCGCGGCCTATGGGTTGTTTTTGTTGGTATATGGCCCCCTTTCCGATCGTTTGGGGCGGCGGCCCCCCATGTTGGCCGGGATCGCCCTGTATATCCTGGGCAGCGGGTTGTGCGCCTTGGCCCAGGGCGTGACCGCCTTGATCGTGTTCCGGATCGTGCAGGCCGCGGGCGCGGCCTCAGCGTCAGCCATCGCCATGGCCGTGACCAAGGACAAGTTCGCGGGCCATGAACGGGAGCGCATCCTGGCCTACATTGGAGTGATCATGGCCCTGGCTCCCATGCTGGCCCCAACCCTTGGGGGCTGGATCATGGCGTTCGCGTCCTGGCGCTGGATTTTCCTGGTTCAGGCCCTGATCGGCGTGGTAGGGGGCATAGGGGTGTGGCGTATGGAAGAGTCCCTGAAGCACCCTTCAACAGCCAATCCCCTGCAGGTGGCGCTCACTTACGTGGAGTTGCTGGGCAATGCCCGCTATGTGTGCCTGGTCCTCCTGGTTTCCGGGACCTCGGTGGCCCACTTCTGTTTTATCGGCAGTTCCTCGGACATCTACATCAAGGGCTTTGGCCTGTCCGAGCAAACATTCGGGTACTTTTTCGCCCTCAACGCGTCGGCGCTCATGGCCGGACTCTTTTTGTACACCAGGCTGCAAAGGCTGATGGAGACGAGGTTGCTGCTGAGTCTTGCCTTTGCCGGAATCGTGCTGGGCTGCGTGGCCATGCTCTTCAACTGGCTGCCAGGACCGTGGCGGCTGGCGGTTCCCATGTTTTTCGCCTCCCTGGCCTTTGGCGTGAGCCGGCCGCCCAGCAACAATCTCATTTTGGAACAAGTCGACCGCCATGCCGGGGCGGCTTCTTCCCTGATGGTGTTCACCTTTTTCACGGCCGGGGCTTTGGTCATGTGGCTGGTGTCCCTGGGCTGGGAGGATGTCATCGGGCTGATCGGCGCTCTGGGAGCGGTGGCGGGCAGTTTGGTCCTGCTCATCTGGTTGTTGGTGCCCAAGCGGTTCTTTTTCCAACACAGCGATCCCGCGCCCGAAAAAGGGGAGGCTGCCTAGCAAGGGGACATGGGTTTCCTCCAGGGTGGGGCAGGGGAGAGGCTCCATGGGCAACCCGCCATCATTTCTGGTTGGGTGGGAAGAATCCGCATGCAACCCACCGAGACAACAGACGAACGCGGCAACAAGTTAGCCGCCAACCAACCCGCCACATGTCGAAATGTTGGGCAGCGAATCGGGGCATGTCCCTTTCCCGGAAATTCTCTGACCCTCAGGTTCGGGCCGCAATCCCTGTCATCCACGTCCGGCGTTGCGCTTCCCGGGCTTCCCCATTACCATAGCCGCCATGGACCGTTTCACCCTTCTCATCGTTGAGGACGAAGCTGAAAACCGCGACCGCCTGGTGGAGGTCGGGGAAGATGTGGGTTTTTCCGTGACGGTCAGTTCGACTCCGGAGCAAGCGTCGCGGCTGTTGCAAGACAGCAGCTTTGACGCCGTGATGAGCGACCTGCACACGGGCGGCAAGGGCGAACTCTCCATGCTCAAGCAAGCCAAGGCCAAGAACCCGCACTCCATGGTCATCATCATCACGGACTCGAGTTCCGTGGAGCGCGCTGTGGAAGCGGTGAGCATGGGCGCGTACCGCTACATCACCAAACCCTATCGCTTTAATGAGCTGCAAAACCTGTTGAGCCAAGTCCGCGACCAGTGCTTGATGCGCGTGGAGCTGACCGAGTTGCGGCACATGGTGGAGGGCAGCCGAAAATCCACCATCATCGGCAAGAGCCCGGTGGTCCAGGACGTCAAGGAGTTCATCAAACGGGTCGCGCCCTTGGACTGCACCATTCTCCTGGAGGGAGAGACCGGAGTGGGCAAGGAGTTCTTCGCCCGCATGATCCACGGCAACAGCCCCCGCGCGGACAAGGGATTTTTCGCGGTCAATTGCGGCTCGTTCACCGAGGACCTGCTCAGCAACGAACTCTTTGGCCACGAAAAGGAAGCCTTTACTGGAGCCGTGAAACAGCGCCCAGGCATCTTTGAGACAGCGGACAACGGGACTCTGCTATTGGATGAAATCAGCGAGATGCCGCTCACGTCCCAGGTCAAGCTGCTGCGTGTGCTGCAGGAGGGCAGCTTTCTCAGGGTGGGCGGGGCCAAGGAAGTGGCTGTTGATGTCCGTGTGATCGCGGCCACGAACCGCAATTTGCAGGACGAAGTCGCGGCCGGAAGGTTCCGCAAGGACTTGCTGTACCGGCTCAACGTGATTCGCGTGGCCATTCCGCCGCTCAGGGAGCGGGTTGAGGACATCTCCCTGTTTTGCCATTTTTTTATCGCCAGGTTCTCGGCCAAATACAACAAGAGCATTGACGCCATATCCGACGAGGCCATGAACGCCCTGTGCGGGTATGATTATCCCGGCAATGTCCGCGAACTGATCAACACCATTGAACGCGCCGTGATCCTTGCCGACGCCAACAGCATTGAGCGCAAACACTTGCCCAAGCGTATTTTGGCGGGATCGCGGCCCCAGGAATCAACTGAGCAAGGGCTGTCCACCTTGGCCGAGATGGAAAAACAGCACATCAAGCGCGTGCTGGACCATGTCCAGGGCAACCAGACCCAGGCGGCCAAGATCCTCGGCATTGATCGCATCACCTTGTGGCGTAAGCTCAAGCGCCAATAGCTTCGTTTCCTCCCCCCCCTTTTTTGACGTTGCACCCTGCAACATGTATTGCATTTTGCACATCTTGTAACCTCTTGATTTTTCTTGCTTGCTAAAAATATGTGTTGCATTTCGCATCGTACGGGGAGGTGTCTGTTTTTGCTTCTAGGCTAAGCATCTGGAATTGCAGGTTGTTTGCTTGTGGCACACGCCTTGCTTATGGCAAAATCAACCCGCACCGGGGCGGGAATTCATACAGCACACCACAACCAACCCAAAGAGGAGACATCATGTTTAAAGCTATCCGCGCGCAGCTGAAATATTTCTGCGACGACTGCCTGGTCGCCATGGTCTTTGCCCAAGCCAATGACCACCAAGGCGCCCTGGCCTATCTCGTCAAATAGTTCGTTCAGCACGGACCGCACAAGCCACATGCCCTTCCACCGTTGTTGGTGGAAGGGCGCTTTTTTATGGAAAATCTAAGGTTGGCTCTCCAACGCCTTGGTCACCAAGAGCGCGGCAATCCCCCACATGGTCACACAGACCAAGCCGTCAAGCACTCGCCAGGTAACGGGCTTGCGGAACAAGGGAGCCAAGGCTCGTCCGCCAAACCCCAAAGTGAAGAACCAGATCACCGACGCGGTCACCGCGCCCAAACCAAACAGATAACGCTCCATGCCGGGGTATTGCCCGCTGATGGAACCGAGCATGACCACGGTGTCCAGGTACACGTGGGGATTGAGCAGGGTGATGGTCAGGGTCAACAGCACCATGGAACGCACGCTCTTGGCCCCGGTCTCCTCGGTGCGGAGCGCGCCGCCCTGGACGGCGGAACGAAGCGCTGTCAATCCGTACCAGGCCAAAAAAAGAGCGCCCGCCAGAGCCGCAGGCCTGAGCAGGGCTGGATTGGACGCCACCAAGGAGCCTGCGCCAAGCACACCCAGGGTGATGAGCGCCGCGTCGCACAAGGTGCAGACAAGACACACCGTGAGATGGTGGTTGCGGCGGATGCTCTGGGAAAGCACAAAGGCGTTTTGCGCGCCTATGGCGATGATTTGCCCGGCGCCAATGCCCATTCCTTGCAAGTACGACATGGTGATCGACATGGTATATTCCTTTTCGTGATGTCCTCCTGAAGTAACTCGGCTTGAAGGATCAGTACAATTAAATGTTTTCATTATTTATAAGTTGAGCTAATAATCCGGCATGCTCGACAACAAACTCCTGCACGCCTTGGCCGCGGTCATTGAAGAGGGTGGGTTTGACAAGGCCTCGCTCAAACTGAACCTGTCCCAATCCGCTGTGTCCCAACGCATCCGGGCCTTGGAGGAGGAGGTGGGCAGGGTGCTGGTGGTGCGCACCACGCCGCCCGAGCCCACCCCTGCCGGGCAGTCTCTCCTCAAGCACTTGCGCCAGATACGGCTCTTGGAGCAGGAATTGGCCAAGGACATGGGCCTGCACGCCCAAGACGGGTTTGTGACCCTGCCCGTGGGCGTGAACGCGGACAGCCTGGCCATCTGGTTCTTGGACGGGCTGTTTGAATACCTGCGGGAGAACAGGATAATCCTGGACCTGTACGTGGATGATGAACACCAGACCCATGAACTGCTCAAACGGGGCGAGGTGGTGGGCTGCGTTGCCACGCGCGAGGAAACCGTCAAGGGCTGCCGCAGCGAGTGGATCGGAGTCATGGAGTACTGCTGCGTGTGCACACCGCGATTCCGCGATGCGTGGTTCTCGCGCGGATTCACGAGGAAGAGCGCGGCCAAGGCGCCGGCGGTCATGTTCAACCGCAAGGACAAGGGGCACCGCGACCTCATGGAGCGGCTCTTTCCCCAGGGAATTGCCGGGGCGCCCATTTGGTACGTGCCGTCTTCGGAAAAATTCGTGGACGTGGTGCGGCAAGGATTGGCCTATGGGCGACTGCCCGAGATGCAGATACGGAGCAGCCTGGAATCAGGGGAACTGGTCGAGCTGCTGCCGGACAGCCGTGATCCCGTGTCCTTGTACTGGCACTCCTGGGACGTGGACTCTGCGCTGCTCGCGGGACTCTATTCGGCCCTGGTGACTTTTTTTCAAGGCAACACGGGGGAGTAGATCCGCCCTCTCGGTGCAATTCAGGCGAACCCCGGAGGGCCCGTGGGTGGCCAGGTGTTCACGCGCCATTGTTGAGGCTTGGATGGCGCGGGAGCGGATTCATTTTTCCACGAAGGCAGTGCTCACGGGAACCGTGAACATGAAGGCGCTTCCCCGGCCCGGGGTGGACTCGACCCAAATTCTTCCGCCATGGGCCTCCACGATCAAGCGGCAAATCGCCAGTCCCAGGCCGGAACCATGGGGTTTGCCCGTGAGCACCTCGCCGATCTGGAAAAAGCGCTCAAAGAGTTGCTCCAAATACTCCGGAGGAATGCCTGGGCCGGTGTCGCGGACCCCGAATTCAACCCTGTCGCCGCGATGGAGCGCCCATAGAGTGATGGTTCCGGTATCCGTGAATTTGGCGGCATTCTGGACCAGGGCGATAAGAACTTGTTCCAGCCGCTGCTTGTCACCCTGCACAAGAGGCAGACCATGTTCCAGATCGTGGTTGAAGCCCAGTCCCTTGGCCTCGGCCAGGTCCCTGAACAGGGGGAGCAGAGCCTGGGCGAGCGCGTGGGGATCCACGGGCTCCATGACAAAGGCGGCTTTTCCGCCCTCCAGATCCGTAAGATCCAGCAAGTCCTCGATGAGTTTGGCCAGCCGCGCTCCCTCCTGGGCCATGATTTCCAATCCGTCCTGAACGAACGCGAGGGTTGAAGCACCTTTTTCATCCAGGACAAGCGGGTCTGCTCCTGATAAACGCCGAATCTTCTTGATGCCCAACTTGGCGTAGCCGATAACCGAGGTGAGCGGTGTACGCATTTCATGGGAGATCATGGACAGGAAGTCAGTCTTGAGGCGGCTGGCGGCCTCGGCATTCTCCTTGGCCTTTATCAAGGCGACCTGGGTCTCGAACTGGGAAGTAACGTCGTGGACCATGCCCTCGATGAGCGCAAGTTCGCCGCTATCGTTGAATAAGGCGCGGGCATTGATGACACCCCGGAATACCTCTCCGTTTTTACGGCGAAAGTTGACTTCGAATCCTCTCACGTATTGGTCGTCCCGCAGCCTGGAGAGCAACCGGTTTCTTTCCTGAGGCTCGGTATACAGGTCGTACGTAATGTCGTTGACTTCCGCCATGAACGCCTGTGGGGAGTCGTAGCCGAACAGCCGTGCCATGGCTGAGTTCGTGCGGATAATGCGTCCCTGGACAGTGGCCTGAAATACGCCTTCCACAGCATGCTCAAACAGGGTGCGGTACTGCTCCTCGGATAATCTCAGTCTACCCTGGGATGACTCCAGCTTATCCATGAACGTATTGTAGTACACGGCCAATTGCTGGAGTTCATCCTTGCCCGGCTCCTTGTTAATGTCCATGCGCCTGGTCAAGTCTCCCTTGGCGCCGTCCTGAAAGGCCTGCATCAGGGTGTTTAGGGGGCGGGCAATGGCCGCGCCGATAAACCAGGTAACAGGAAGCAGCAACAGGAGCATGCCCGCGCCCAGAGCCAGGGTGGTGTAGGTCACGGTGTCCAGGGGCGCGTAGAACTCCTCAAGGTAGCTGGACGAAGCCACGATCCAATCCAGTTCCGGGATATAATTGAAGACCACGAGTTTGTGCCGGGGTTCGGGCTCACCTGGATTTTGCCAGGGGTAGATGATGTGGCCGCTTTTTTTCTCGCAGATTTCCTGGATGAACATCCTGCCGTCCGAGTCTGTGGAATTGAAAATGTTTTCGTTTTCCATGGCCGGGTGGATGATCAGGGTGCCCGAACTGTCCATGACGTATGAATATCCCGTCGTGCCGAACACGGTTTCCAGAATTGAGTCGCGGAAATCCGCGGTGTCGATCAGGTCAGTGAATTCCTCACGGTAAGAGGACGCGGAGATAATCCAGTCCCAGGGGGCGAATGAGGTCATGTAAAGGGCCTTGGGCCGTGGCAATGATTCGCCTGGGTTGGCCCAGTCGTATTCAATGTAGCCCTCTTTGCGGAGCATTTGCTGCCTGATGAAATCGAAATCCGAGATGTCCCGACCCAGAAGCTGCCCACTGGGGTGCACTTGGATGACCCCATTGCTGTCGATGACGTAGATATACCCTGTGTTGCCAATGGTCTGGCCGAGCAATACCCGGGCCGCCTCGGCCCTGGCCTGTTCTTCGCTCAACTCGCCCTGGACGCTTTGCCCGTGGAAATGTTCAACTATTTCAAGGTTTTTCTCCGCCACGGCCCGGAGGTAATTGCGAATTGCCGTATCTGCTGATGTCCGCACCAAAGTGAGGATGGCCGAGGTGTTGCTGTCGAGTTGCTCCTCAATGTTGTTTTCGATGATGGTGGCGACCATGGCATGGATGACCAGGTTGCCCACGAGGATATAGACAAGGAACGCCATGGAGTAGCAATAAAACAACTTCAGGCGGATCGGTAGATTGAGCAATGTGCTCCAAAAAGGGGGTCTGGTGGTGGTGCTCATTGTCCGCCTTTTCCAAGGGGTCACTGAGGAAATCCTGAAATCCTATCATGTTAATAGGAAAAATTTATAAATGCGTCAAGCCGCGCCTGGTCCCGTATCCCGAGAAGACAAAAATTGCAGTAGATTTCCCTCGGGCTCTTGAGTAGGGCAGGGCCTTTACATTTGGAGGAATCATGTCCGGTTGGAAAAGAGGAATCCGCGCCAACCTGCCCATTGCGCCGAGCGTGGTGGCGTACGGCGGCGTGCTCGGGGTCTTGGCCGCGCAGAAGTCCATCGCCTGGACCCATATAATGGCGCTCAACGTGTTCCTGTTCGCGGGCTCGGCCCAATTCGTGCTCGTTGACATGTGGACCGCGCCCCTGCCCGTGCTGGAAATGGCCCTGGCCGCGCTCATCGTGAATCTGCGCTACCTGCTCATTGGCGCGTCCCTCAAGGACTTGTTCCGGGGCCAGGGATTGTTCCGGCGTTTGACCTTCATGCATCTCGTGGCTGACGAGAACTGGGCCATGACCATGGTGGCCGTGCGCAAGGGAGAGGGCGACGTGTTCCACCTTTTGGGCGGCGGCGTGTTCCTCTTGCTGGTCTGGAGTTCCGGCACCATGCTCGGTATGTACTTGGGCGGCGTGATCCCGGATCCCGAGGTCCTGGCCCTGGATTTTGCCTTCACCGCAGTGTTCACGGCCTTGGCCGCGTCCCTGTGGCAGGGCAGGCAGGATCTGCTGCCCTGGATCGTGGCCATAGCCGCTGCCGTGCTCACGGAGCGGTTCGTGGACGGCAAATGGTATATCCTGGTGGGCGGGATGCTGGGAGCGGTGTGCGCCGCTTTCCTGCCCGAGCCCAAAAAAGACGGCAAACCCACCGAGCCCCAACACCATGAGGAGGCCGCATGAATCCTTACAGCCAAGACAACGCGCTCCTGGTGATCCTGCTGGCCTCGGTGGCGACCTATTGTTTGCGGGCGGGCGGTCTGCTCCTGGCCGGGCGCTTGCCCAGCGGCGGCAGGGTGGGGCGTGCTCTCAACGCCTTGCCCGGAACCATTCTCATCTCCCTGGCCGCTCCGGCGTTTTTTGCCGAGGGCGTGGTGGGCTTTGCCGGTGGCGCGGTCACCCTGGGCCTGGCTTTCCTGACCAAGAACGTGTTCATCGCCATGGTCGCGGGCGTGGCTGTGGTGGCCCTGGGCAGGCAGTTCTTCTAACCGCTTCGGAAGACTAAAAAAAAGCGACGCCCGGTTGAGCAGTCGGGCGTCGCGGTTTTTGAAAATAAAGTAAGGAGCAGTTCTCTTCCAGATGGATCAGAACCTCCCCAAATCCATAACCTTGCTCCATGCCGCCACAAAGTCCTTCACGAACTTGTCCTGGGAATCCTCGCAAGCATACACTTCGGCAATGGCCCGGAGTTGGGAGTTGGATCCGAAAGCCAGGTCCACCCGCGTGCCGGTCCACTTGACCTGGCCTGTGGCGCGATCGCGTCCCTCGAACAGGTCGTTGTCTCCTGAAAGGGGAGTCCATGCCGCGGCCATGTCCAGCAGGTTGACAAAGAAGGCGTTGGTCAGGGTGCCGGGCTTGTCAGTGAAAACCCCGTGCTGGGTTTGCTCGAAGTTGGCGTCCAGTACGCGCATGCCGCCGATGAGCACGGTCATCTCGGGCGCGGTCAGGGTCATGAGTTGCGCCCGGTCCAGGAGCAGTTCCTCGCCGGTCACCGAGTATTTTGCCTTCAGATAATTGCGGAACCCGTCTGCCGCCGGTTCGAGCACGGCAAAGGACGCCTCATCGGTTTGTTCCTGGGAAGCGTCAGTGCGGCCCGGAGTGAAGGGAACCGTCACGTCCTGGCCCGCGTCCTTGGCTGCCTGTTCCACGGCAGCGCAACCGCCCAGGACAATGAGATCGGCCAAGGAAACCTTTTTTCCGCCGGACTGGGAGCTGTTGAACTCCGCTTGGATCGTTTCCAGGGCCTGGAGCACGGTCTTGAGTTGCGCGGGCTGGTTGGCATGCCAATCCTTTTGCGGGGCAAGGCGGATGCGGGCGCCATTGGTCCCGCCGCGCATGTCCGAGCCGCGATATGTTGAGGCCGAGGCCCAGGCAGTGCCCACCAGTTGGGGCACGGTGAGGCCCGAAGCCAATATCTTGGCCTTGAGATCGGCACTGTCCTGTGCGCTGATCAGCTCGTGATCCACGGCAGGCACGGGGTCTTGCCAAATCAGCTCTTCCTCGGGGACCAGCGCGCCGAGGTAGCGGGAGCGGGGCCCCATGTCGCGGTGGGTCAGCTTGAACCAGGCCCGGGCGAAAGCGTCCGCGAACTCCTCGGGATTGTCCAGGTAGCGCTGGGCAATGGGCCCGTAGATGGGGTCAAAGCGAAGGGACAGGTCGGCCGTGGTCATCATGGGCCGGTGCTTCTTGGAGGGATCATGGGCGTCGACCACCATGTCCTCGTCGTCCACGTCCTTGGCCAGCCACTGGTTCGCGCCTGCCGGGCTCTTGACCAGCTCCCACTCGTACTTGAACAGCACCTTCAAGTACCCCATGTCCCAGGTGGTGGGGCGGGGTTTCCACGCGCCCTCGATACCGCTGCTGATGGTGTCGCCGCCCAAGCCTTGGCCAAAGCTGCTTTTCCAGCCGAAACCTTGCTCTTCCAGGCCCGCGCCTTCAGGCTCCGGACCGACGTGGGACGCATCGCCCGCGCCATGGCACTTGCCGAATGTGTGCCCACCAGCAACCAGGGCCACGGTTTCTTCGTCGTTCATGGCCATGCGGGCAAAGGTTTCACGCACATCAAGGCCCGAGGCCACGGGATCGGGATTGCCGTTGGGGCCTTCGGGATTCACGTAGATCAGGCCCATCTGCACGGCGGCCAAGGGATTGTCCAGTTCCCGGTCGCCGGAGTAGCGGGTGTCGCCCAGCCAGGTATCCTCGGCTCCCCAGTAGATGTCCTGCTCCGGCTCCCAGATGTCCTCGCGGCCGCCAGCAAAACCAAAGGGCTTGAGCCCCATGGATTCAATGGCGCAGTTGCCCGCAAAAATCATGAGATCGGCCCAGGAGATTTTCCTGCCGTACTTCTGTTTGACCGGCCACAGTAGCCTGCGCGCTTTGTCCAAATTCACGTTGTCCGGCCAGCTGTTGAGGGGCGCGAGACGCTGGCTGCCCGTGCCCGCACCGCCCCGGCCGTCGCCCACGCGGTAGGTTCCCGCGCTGTGCCAGGCCATGCGGATGAACAGCGGGCCATAGTGGCCGTAATCAGCAGGCCACCACTCCTGCGAATTGGTCATGACGTCAAAAATGTCTTGTTTCAGGGCTTCCAGGTCAAGGGACAAGAACTCCTCGGCATAATTGAAGTCCTTGTCCATGGGGTCGGACTTTGCGGAATGCTGGTGCAGAATGTTCAGGTTGAGTTGGTTTGGCCACCAGTCCCGGTTCGTGGTTCCACCACCGGCTGCATGGCTGCTGCTACGGCCCGTTACCGGGCATTTTTTTTCGTCGCTCATCAGACCACCTCCCATGGTTGTTGGAATCAAGTCCTTTGCCGTCGGAAAACACGAGCGGCCTCAAGTGTACGGGTATTGAGATGCCGACAAGGTTTTCTGTCCGGTAGCATAGTTTTCTTCGGAAAGCTTCAACACAGGGTAAAATTAGACAAGATAGCGTATACCCTCCAGGTTTCTATATTTTTACGAATTGGCTTGAAAGAGTCGCCATTTATGGATAATCATTATCCATAAATATTGAATCTTGTCAACCCTTTCCTATTGTGGTCTTGGGCCAGAAGACAGGGAAACTAGGGTTTGCAATCAGCGCACAGGCCAAAGATGTCAAAGCGATGGTTGTGCACGAGGAAATCGGATTTTTCAGCGATGGAGGTCACCAGCCTGGGGAAATCATCGAGGTCCACATCAGCGATGGCGCCGCATTGGCTGCATATGAGATGGGGGTGGGGATAGGGTTTGCGTCCATCAAATCGGCTGCCGGTATCGCTGAACCCCAACTCCAGGATTTCCCCGGCATCCTTAAGCAAGTGGATGGTTTTGTACACAGTGGCCAAGCTGGTAGTGGGAAAAGAAGGCACAATCATCTCATGGATCTGCTCTGCCGAGGGGTGGCTGTTGTGCGTCACGATGGCTTCGATGATGGCCACTCGCTGGGGCGTAAGACGGTTGCCCTGTTGGCGCAGCATTTCAAGGAGATCATGGATTCGTTGCTTGGTGTTCATGAGAATGTTTCCTGTCTTTGTTTATAAATAATAATTATCAACAATTTCCCTTGGGGTCAAAACTTGCCCTGGCTATGCGGCCCAAGGAAAACCACCTTCAACAAGGAGCCCATCATGCCGACTAAAGAAGAACGACGCGCCAAGGTCGTGGAAGTGCTGAACAAGGCAAGGTCCATGGAGTTGCAGGCCATTCATCAATACATGAACCAGCACTATGGTCTGGACGACATGGACTATGGCGAGTTGGCCGCAAAAATGAAGCTTATTGCCATTGACGAAATGCGCCATGCCGAGGCTTTTGCCGAAAGGATCAAGGAACTGGGCGGCGAACCCACCACTGAAGTGGCCGGACCCGTGCAAAAGGGCCAAGACATCAAGGCCATCTTTCCCTTTGACGCGGGCGAGGAAGACGCGGCCATTGACGCCTACAACCAGTTTCTCCTGGTCTGCCGCGACAACGGCGACAGCGTCAGCGTCAAACTCTTTGAGCAGGTTATTGAGGACGAGCAGGCCCACTTCAACTACTTCGACGCCATCAACGACCATATCGAGCGCTTGGGCGACGCTTACTTGTCGCGTATAGCAGGCACTTCCTCTTCCACCGGCCTCGCTCCCCAAGGGTTTGTGATCAGCGGGGGCTGATGCCGGTTGCCGTAAAGCCGGAAAGCTCCGGGCTATCCACTTTATTCAGAGAAACCGCCCCACGGGGCGGTTTATTGCCCGGAAAACCATCTTGCCGCAAGAAGTGGAGTGCTTATTCTCCCATGGCGCACTACGTAGGGTGCAAACACAGGGAGGACGGTTCGTGGCCAATGCGCGCATGACGTGGATGGAGTGGGCCCTGTTGGGCTTTTTGTCCGTTATCTGGGGAGGCTCGTTTTTTTTCAACGGCGTGGCTGTAAGAAGTTTGCCGCCTTTCACCATAGTGG
>QZKZ01000051.1 GCA_004796465.1 Desulfovibrio sp. | reverse complement strand
TGCCCGGTCCTGAGGATGATGCGCGCAAAGGGGTTGCCCGACTCCTGCCGGACATGCCGGACCACTTCCAACCCCGCACTTTCCCCGCCGAGCACGGCCTCAAGGAGAATCACCGCCGTATCAGGGTGTTGGGAAAGCAGTTCCTTGACGTGGGCCACCGAAGCGGCATCCAGGAGTTCCAGGGGTTGGCCCTCAAAATAAACATCGCCCAGGATCATGCGGGTCAGGGCATGCACCTCGGGCTCGTTGTCGGCCACGATGACCTTCCATGGCGTAAGCGTTTTGGGGCTTTCAGTCACGGGAAACCTCATTGGCGGCGGCAGGTTGGCGCTCAGGGGGCTGAATCGCGTTAGGGTTTCATTGTCCGCTTGTATATCAATGTTTCTTGAAGAAATACAGCGCTTTTCCAGTACTCCAGGGAGACGCGCAGTTTGGGGTGACCCGAACGGTCGGGTATGGCAGACAGGTGAGAAATGGGGAATACCCCAGAGGGGATACCGTGTTGTATACCGCGACCCGGTTGACTCGAAATTCCGGCGTTGTTACTATCATCTAAAGGACTTCCTCCTTTTGCTTCCCCTCCTCACCCCATCCTCCCACTAGCCTTTGCAGGAGGGGGAGCTTTTCACGTCCAATCCTTGACCTTTCCCCCTCAAGCCTTATTATTCAAGTACGCTCGGGACGCAGGTGACGGGCATTCGGCTCCGGGACCAATCAATAAAGGGCCGAAGACCAAGGGTAATCCTTGCTGAATGCTCGCACGGCCTCCTGGGCTTCTTCTTTGTCCTCCAGACCATAAAAGGTTGTGCTTGGCGCGCATGATAGGGTATAGAGCGTATGTCGAGCAGCCGGTTCTTGTATGATTCCCGCCGCAAAAATTTCCTGGAGGAAAACAATGCGCACATCAGTCATTATTTCGTGTCTTTTGACCATCATCTTGGCCGCCACGGCTTGGGCCACTTCCCTTCCCTTTGGCGTGAGCGTGGGCGGACAGGCCGCCGAGGTGGTCAACGAGATTTACGCGGAAGTGCCTGCTCCGGTTTCCGCCGATGCGGCCATTGTCTGCGACGTGGCCGAGGATATGATCATCATCAACGTGTTCCCGTCCGACGCCCAAGGCAACGTTGATTCCAGCGCCCAACCCGCGATCATCATGATCCAGGGCGGCAATACCGGCGCACTGAACCAGACCATGGACGGCCAGGCTTTGACCCCAGGCATCTACCTCATGAACGTGGTGGCTGGCGGCGCGACCTCGCGGGTCCTGTTCACGGTTGAGTAGAACCGTCTCAATGATGGCGATAGGGCCCCGAGAAATCGGGGCCCTTTTTTGTTGGGGAGTGGGGAAGGAAAAGTGAGGCAGAAGAGAACGTGGTTTGGCCAGGGCCGGGCTCAACGCATGATCAAACGGCAGAGCAGGTCCTTTTGTTCGCTGTTCAGGTTTTCAATGACGCAGCCCACCAACTCCTCGTCGCAGCGCACCACCTTGGCACGGACGCCCTTGAACAGGGTGCGGTAACCGTCGAAAATGTCGAAGGTCAGGACCTGGTTGTCCTCGAATCGCCAGCCCTGATGCTGGATGCCCATGCCGCTGGGGCTGATGTCGGCCACGGGAAATTCGCGCAAGGTGTCGTCCACCAATATCTGGATGTTCACGCAGGGGATGCGTGTTTCATAGCGGCGTTCGTCGCCGGTGACGATCTTGAAGCCGTCCAGGTCAATGGTGTTTTCCTCGATTTGTTTGATCAGGGATGTGCGGTGGTCCTTGTCGGATATGCCGCTTTCCGCGGGCGCTTTGTCCGAGTCCTCCATGAAAGACACGGGAGTGGATTCGTCGTGGTAGTTGTCGGGATTGAGGGAGGACGCTTCCACTTCCTGCACGGGCTCGGGCGGCCTGTCCACCTCAAGGGTGTAGCTGGGCTGCTCGCTTTCCGGCGGCGGGGCGTCTCGGTCTTTGCGGGTTTTATCGGGCATTTCCTGCAAGGGTTTGGCTGGAACCCGGTCATGGGGCACCAGCCTGTCGAACAGGGAATAGTCCTTGTCGTCGCTGGTAAGGTCAATGGAAGCCAGGGTGTCGATGAAATGCTTGAGCAGGCTGATGATTTTTTCCGTCAGCTTGACCGTGCGCTCGCCCTTGAGGGCGTGGTCCACGGTGACAAGCTCCACGCAATACACGGCAATGACCACAATGCCGTTTTCCTGTTCACTGATGGTGTAAAAGGAATTGATTTGGTCGCGAATCCGGGGAAAACGTTTGTGCTCTTCACAATCCAGCAGGTGCTGGTAATAGCGGTCCATGAAGGATATGAGCACGGTCTTGGCAAAACGGGGATGGACGTAGCCCAAGGCCTGGGCCCACAGGGTGGTGAGCAAGGGACGGTAGTAATCCGCGAATTCCCGCCGCTGCTTTTTGTCATTGGGGGAAAGACCGAGGATTGTATACTCGGAACGGAAGTCATACCCTCCCAACAAATTGAGAAAGCTGGTGATAAGGTCGCGCTTGGTCACCTTTTTTCGCATGCGCCCTCCTTGGCAGGCATGAAGCTGTGTCCCTGTTTTTGTACCCTATTCTTTACCTGCTTTCCAGTCTTGTCCACATCCCAGACACGCCAAGTCCTGCAAAAAAAAGGGCTGGAGAACAGTCTCCAGCCCGGTGCTTCGGTAAGCGAGAAGAAGCCGTGTTACGCGCCAGGCAGAATGGTGCCGAGGGCCAGGATTCCCCAGGCAGCGACTTCGATCCAGAATTCATAGGGATCGAGAACCGGGATGCTCACAATGTTTTGGTGCATGAGAATACCGCCCACACCGAGAATCAGGGCGATCAGCCAGGTGATCACTTTAGGGGCACTGCGTCGCATGTTTCCGCTCCTTGCCGGGGTTTATCCGAAAGAAAGCCTGCCGCCCCATGCGCTATCACACCCCTGCCCGGTACACAAGGCATGGAAAAAATAAGGGCTGGTTCTTTGGAACCAGCCCTTTTTCACTGACTTTTATCCTTTCCTCAGTTCGTCTTGAAGCGAGTCACTTCGCTTTGCAGTTCGCGAACCGCGTCGTTGAGCTGCTCGGTCACGCCCTTGAACTCCTTGAGGCTGTCCGAGGTTTGGCCCGCCACCAGGGTGAGCTGATCCATGGCGTCGCTGATTTGGCGCGCGCCTATGGACTGGGCCTGCATGCCTTGGTTCACGGCCTCCACGCCCGGGCCCAAGGACTGGACCTGTTCGATGATCCGTTCCTGGCGGTCGCTGATGGACTTGATCTCGGACGCGCCACGCCGGACCTCGTCCGTGAACTTGTCCATCTCCATGACGCCCGAGGACACCGCGGAGTGCATCTCCTTCACGATTTGCTCGATGTCGCGGGTGGAGACTTCGGTCTGGTCGGCCAAGCGCCGGATTTCCCGGGCCACCACCGAGAAGCCCAGGCCGTATTCCCCGGCCTTTTCCGCTTCGATAGCCGCGTTGAGCGAGAGCAGGTTGGTCTGGTCCGCGACCTTGGAGATGGTGGTAACCACGTTGTTGATGTTGTTGGCCTTTTCCGTGATCACCGAGAGCTTGCTGGAGATGGAGTTGGTGGCCTTGAGCAGGCGGTTCATGACCGTTTCCATCTCAGCCAGGCCCTTGCCGCCTTCACCGGCCAGGTCAGCGGTTTCCACGGCCACGGTGGAGACTTCGTCCATGGTGGAGACCAACTCTTGGGTGGTGGCCGAGATTTCCTTGGATGTGGCGGTCACTTGGTTGGTGGATGCTGCCTGCTGGGCGACCACGGATTCCAGTTCCCGGGCCTGGGCCGCGATTTCCGTGGCCGAGGTGGTGACCTGGATGCCCGAGCGCTGCACCTGGCCCACCAGGGAGCGCAGGTTTTCGGCCATGCCCTTGAACGAGGACATGAGCCTGCCGGTTTCATCGTCCTTGTACTTCTTGAAGTCCTTGCTCATCTGGTCCAGGGAGTCCGCGGCCTTGGTCAGGTCGCCGGAGGCGATGTCCTGGGCCACGTCTACCACCTGGTTGATGGGGCAGAAAATGCGGGACAGGCCCCAGCGGATGGCAAGCAGGGACAGGACCAGGATGACCAGGCCGCCGGCAATGATTCCCAGCCTGATATTGAACACATCGTCGTTAATGAAAGCGATGGGGATCATCGCCACTTCCGCGGATTGCACCTTGTCCATTTCGTGACCGTACCCAGCGGTTTGAGACGGGTAGTGCCTGAGCAGCCCTTCTGGAGCAACATCAGGGGTATCATGGCATTCCATGCACGATTCTTTGGTTATTTCACCGATGGCCATGATAAAATGCTCCTCGCCATTCACCTCATGCGTCTCTTCCAAACTCACGACGATGGCGTATCGCTCATCTTTGGGGGCCGAAGAACCACCGACGAGGTCGTCCACCTTGGCCTGGTACATATCATCGAGCCTGCGGATGATCTCCTTCTCCAAATCCGTGGCTGCGTTGTTCGGGTTTCTCGCGTGTACCGAAGCGGTCTTGAAGATGATGCCGTGCAGGTATTGTTCGTTAATGCGGGCAAAGACACTGTTGGCGGTGTACGAAGTGGATTGAAGCTGGGTGATGAAATCGTCCTCAGGAACCAGTTCGTTGGCTGCGGGACGGATTTCTTTACTCACCTGCTTGCGCACCGCCTTCATGGCGAAGAGCATCATCTCGGCCTTGTCGCGGCTTTCCTGGAACTTGATGTCGTAGGCCATGCGCGAGGCCACGAGCACAATGCCGATGATGATGACCAGGCAAAAAATCGAGCTCGCCAGCATGTACTTCTGTTTGATGGTCACGATCCACCTCGTGGACTAAGGTTTTCCCGGTCCCTGTTCAGGGAGAGGGAGAATTCGTTATGTATCTCAACCCGCTACAGGGATGGAGTCCTTTTTTCTGTAGACCATGCCCGTGAACCCCGCCACGAGCTCGCCTTCACCGTTAGTCACGGCCACGTCATAGGTGGCCAGCTTGTGGTTGCGCGAGGTTTCGGTGGCCTCGGCAAACAACACGCCCTCATGGGTGGCGCGCATGAAGTTGACGTTGGCGTTCACGGCCACGGCGGCCGTGCCATGGGAATTGGACGCCGCAGCAAAGGCCAGGTCGGCCAGGGCGAATATGGCCGCGCCATGCACGATGCCCAGGCCGTTCTTGTGTTCGGCGGCCACGTCCAGCTTGGCCTTGGCCCGGCCCGCATCCACTTCGAGCAGCTCAATGCCCACGTGGCGGGCAAAGGCGTCGTTGGCGCTGATGAATTCCTTGATTCCTTGCATCATCTGTCCTGGATATTCAAACGTCCCGATTATTCAAACCTGACCATGACCATGGAAAAGTCGTCGTCAAAGGTGTCCCTGCCTTGCAGGGAAACCGCGTAGTCGCGCACCCGGGTGATGTCCGACACGCCGGGTTCGGAGTGGGTCAGGTATTCCGCGAACTCCTGGTAGAGCAGCACCTTGCCGTCGGGCTTGGTGATCTCGTAGACCCCGTCAGAAAAGAAAAAGAGCTTGCTCGGGCCCTGGACCTCGGTTTCCCGGGCCTGGAATTCCATGCCCGCCATGCCGCCGATCATGAGGCCCGGGGTGTGCAGCTCCTGGAATTCGCTGCTGCCGCCGGTCTTGAGCAGGGCCGGGGGGGGCCCGCCGCTGGCGTAGGTCAAGCGGCGGCTCTTGGTGTTGTAGACCCCGTACCACATGGTGAAATAGAGATTATTGTGCATCTCCATTTGAAAGGCTTCGTTGAGACCGGTGAGCACCTCGCCCGGGTTTTTGAAATCCACGTTGGGCAGGGTCTGGGAGTTGACCGTGTTCATGGCCGAGACCGAAAGCAGGGCCGAGCCCACGCCGTGGTCGCACACGTCGAGCAGGTACATGACAAAGTTGTCGTCATCGAGCCAGAAATAGCCGAAAGCATCTCCCCCCAGTTGCGCCGAGGGCACGAACTCCCACTCGGTCTGGACAGGGCCGCTTTTCACTTCATGGGGCAGAAGCTTGCGCACGTATTTTTCAGCCTGGGCCAACTCAGCGGCCAAGGCCTGCTGGCTGGCCTGGAGCCTGGCGAACGCCTCGTTTCTTTGCAGCAGGTTGATGTAACCCGTGGAGTGGTAGCGGATGCGGGCGATAAGCTCGATCTGATCCGGAAGCTTGACCAAGTAGTCGTTGGCGCCCAGTGCAAAGGCCTCGGCCTTGGTGGTGGCCTCTTCCTTGGAGGAGAGCACGATGAGCGGAATGTCCTTGGTCTTGGCGTTGGCCCGGAAAAATTTCACCAGGGTCAGGCCGTCGATGTCGGGCATGACCAAGTCTTGCAGGATGACCGTGGGGTTGATCGCCTCCGCGGTTTCAATGGCCTTGGTCGGGTCCTGCAGGGAGTGGAACTCGATGTCGCTTTCGCCTTCGAGCATGCGCCGCACCGCTTCGCAGACCATGGCCTGGTCGTCGATGATCAGCACGGTAATGCTATGTTCGGTGAGTTCCGAGGATTCCATGGAAAGGGTGAGCTCGGCGTTCATGCGGCGTTTCTCCGGTTGGCGTTGTTGGTGGCGAATGCCTGGATGATCGGGCCGATGGCGTCTATGGGCAGGACCTTTTCCGCGGCTCCGAGTTCCACGGCGGCTTTGGGCATGCCAAAGACCACGCTGGTTTCCTCGTCTTGGCATACCGTGGGGCAACCCAATTGCTTGAGTTCGAGCAAGCCCTCGGCGCCGTCGCGGCCCATGCCCGTAAGCAGGGCGGCGATGCAGTCGCCTTTCCATACTGCGGCCACGCTCTTGAAAAAAATGTCCACCGAGGGACGGTAGGGCGTGTCCTCGGGGTCTGAGGTATAGGTGAGGGTCAGTTTGGGGGTCATGATGAGATGGTCGTTGGACGCGGCCACCAGGGCGGTTCCCGCGCGGGGCGTGTCGCCTTCGGCTGCCACTGCCACCTTGAGCTTGGTCTGGCCATCCAGCCATTGGGCCAAGCCGTCGGCAAAGCGTTTGTCCACATGCTGGACCACCACGATAGCGCCGGGAAAGTCCGCGTCAAAACAGGCGAATATGTCGGCCAGCGCCTTGGGGCCGCCCGTGGAGCAACCCACGGCGATGAGCGGCGGCGGCTCCATGGTCGAGGCCTCGCCATTGCTTTTGCCGATGAGCATGGCAATGGTTTCCATCTTGTCCAAGAGTTCCTGGCCGCCTGACACGTCCCCGGCCGTGCCCATGACCGGCGTGCACACGGCGTCCAGAGCGCCGTAACCCATGGCCTCGAAAACCATGCCTGCGTTGCCCTCGACCGTGGCCGTGACCACGAGAATGGGACAAGGGGCCTTGTCCATGATCAGGCGCGTAGACTCCACCCCGTCCATGACCGGCATGATCAGGTCCATGAGGATCAGGTCCGGGGTGTCCTGCACACACTTGTCCACGGCTTCCTTGCCGTCCTTGGCCACCCAGGCCAGCTCCAGGTCCTTGCCGCTTTGCAGCACCCGTTTGAGCACCTCCACGGCCATGGCCAGGTCATTGACAATGGCTACCCTCATTCGCGGGGTCCTCCAATGAGATCACGCACGGCTTCGAGCAGGGTCTCGTCGTGGAAGCTCGACTTGGTGAGGTAGTAGTTGGCTCCGGCATCAAGACCGGCGCGGCGTTCTTCCTCACGGTCCTTGTACGACACGATCATGATCGGGATGTCCTTGATATCGTCACTGGCGCGGACCTTGCGCACCAGCTCAATGCCGGTCATGCGCGGCATGTCCACGTCGGAGAGGATCAGGTCGTAGCGGCCGGACAGGGCTGCATTGAACCCGTCCATGCCGTCCACAGCCACCTCCACTTGGTAGCCGTGGTTCTCCAGGAGTTTTCTCTCCACTTCGCGTACGGTCAGGGAGTCGTCCACCACCAGGATGCGCTTGATGCGGCTCACGTCCTCGGCGAGCAGCCCCACCTTGCCCAAGCGGCCGCCGCTGAGCATGTTGTCCATGGACCGGACCAGGTCCTCCACGTCCATGATCAGCACGGGCGAGCCGTCTTCCATGAGGGCAGCGGCAGCCAGGTCGGGAATTTTGCCCAGCCTGGGATCAAGCGGTTGAACCGCGAGATCGCGCTCGCCCAGGAAACCGTCCACCACCAAACCGTAGCGGTTGAGGCGGTCCGAAAGGACCACTACCTTGAATTCGTGGCTGTCGTGGGAAGGGTCGCCCAGGCCCAGGACCTGGCGGGCCGACACCAAGCCGATGCGGTCCCCGCCAAAGTTGTAGTATTGGCGCTCTTCCACGGTCTCGATTTCATCGGCGCTGATCTCCGCGATGCGGTCCACGCGGGTCAGGGGGAAGGCGTAGGGTTCGCCCTTGACGTCGGCGAGCAGGGTGCGCAGCACCGAAAGGGTCAGGGGCAGGGTCAGGGTGAACTGGATGCCCTTGCCCGGGCTGGACTCGGCCATGACCGAGCCGCCCACTTCCTGGACCATCGACTGGACCACGTCCAGTCCCACACCGCGCCCGGAGATTCGGGTCACCTTGTCCGTGGTGGTGAAGCCGGGCAGGAACAGGAAATCCATGAGTTCGGCGTCGCTCATGGCTTCGGCCATTTTCTTGGGCGCGAGATTGCGTTCAATGACACGGGCCCGGATGCGCTCCTTGTCCAGGCCGCGTCCGTCGTCGCCCGCGGTTATCCAGAGCATGCCCGCCCGGTGCACGGCCTTGAGGTAGACCCGGCCCACCGGGTCCTTGTCCTGGGCCTCGCGTTCCTCGGGTATTTCGATGCCGTGGTCCACGCTGTTGCGGATGATGTGATTGAGCGGAGCTTCCAGCTTCTCCAGGATGTCCCGGTCCACTTCCGTGGTGTCACCGCTGATGTCCAAACGGACCTTTTTGCCCAATTCCCGGGCCACGTCGCGCACCAAACGGGGAAAACCGCGCACTGCGTCGGCAAAGGGCCGCATCCGGCTGCGGATGACTTCGTTGTAAAGCCGGTTGGTGATGTTCTCGGAGCGGCGGGCGATGTTTTCCAGGATTTCCAGGCTGCCGGTCACGTCTTGGCGGCACATGGCGACTTTTTCCTGGGTCTCGGTCATGTACTGGTGCGCTCCCTGGGATTCGCTGAGTTCACCAAGGGATTCGTTAAGCAGCTCCAGGGTGCGGCTCAGGCCCGCCAACTGGTCCTTGAGGGAGATGACCTGCACGGTAAAGGGGGCCAAGCGTTTGGCCTGGACCAAGCTTTCCCCGGCCATGCCCATGAGCCGGCTCAGGTGTTCGGCTGAGACGCGGACAATGCTGTCGGTCTTGCGGAACTGGGTCTTGGCGGCCTGGGGGTCCGGGGGCGGCGGGACGGAAGGCGCGGGTTCGCCTCCTTCACCTGGTTCGGCCTTGGTGAGTGGCTCGGGAGCGGGGGGGGTGGCCGTATCGATGACAGGCTCGTCAACAGCGAGTTTTGGGGCGGCGCTGGTGTCCTTGGCCACGGGCTTGCCCGTGAGATGATCGCAGAGATCGTGGATGTCCTGCTTGCGCTTTTCGAGCCGGGACTCAATGTCCTCGGGGGATTGGCGGGAAAGGTCGGAAAAAATGTCGCTGCCCGCGAGCAGGAGGTCGATCTGGGCCGCGCTCAGGGTGAGCTTGCCTTGGCGGGCCGCTTCCAGCAGGTCCTCCATGTCGTGAGCCAGGGTCACGGCCAAATCGAGGTTGATGATCCGCGCCGCGCCCTTGATGGAATGGGCCGCACGCATGAGGGGTTCGATGCGTTCAGCTCCGCCCTCGGCCTCCAACTCCACCAGCCCCTCGGAAAGGGTTTGCGAGTGGGTCTCGGCTTCCACGCGGAACAGGTCGAGCATGGTCACGTCGATGGTCAACGGCTTGGGGCCGGCAGCCGGGGCTTTCTTGGGCTCGGGCACGGGCTCGGCTTTGGTTGGGGTCGGGGGCTCGGGCTCAGGTTCTATGTTCGGCTTGACCGTGAGGGGCGCTTTGCCCGCCAGGGCCGCGCGGATGTCCTTGACGTCCTCGGCCCTGAATGTGATCCGTTCCTCCATGTCCTCGGGATGTTGCTGGGACAAGTCCATGAAGATGTCGGCACCGGCCAGCAGCACGTCGATCTGTTCCGGGGAAACGGTTGATTTGCCTTGGCGGGCTGACTCCAGGATGTCTTCCATGTCGTGGGCCAGGCCCACCATGATGTCGAGGTTGACGATGCGCGCCGCGCCCTTGATGGAGTGGGCCGCGCGCATGAGCGGTTCAATGGACTCGGCGTCGCCCCTAGTCTCCAGCTCCACCAACCCCTCGGACAAGGTCCGGGAGTGGGTCTCCGCTTCGATGCGGAACAGGTCGAGCATGGAAGTGTCCAGGGGCGGGCGCACGGGCTCGCTCTTTTCGGCAGGCTCCGGCTCTTTTTTCTTGACCGGCGCGGGTTCCTTGGGTTCCGCAACGGCTTGGGGCGAAGCAGGCGCTTCTTGGGTCGGGCCGCCCATCCCAAGACCGCCACAGATTTCCTGGATTTCAGGGCCGTGTTCGGCCAGGCGCGGCGCCAACCCCTCGGGTTCTTGCCCGGCCAAGTCGGCCAGAACAGCGGCTCCCCGCTTAAGCATGTCCACGTCGGCATCGGAAAGGGATCGTTGACCCTGGCGTGCGGATTCCAATACTTCTTCCATGGCGTGGCCCAGGTCCACAGCCAGGGAGAGATTGACGATGCGCGCCGCGCCCTTGATGGAGTGGGCCGCGCGCATGAGGTCTTGCAGGGAGTCCGGGGTGAAGTCTCCCGCATCCAAGCCCTGGAGCAGGGATTGGGCATGGGTGCCTGCCTCGGAGCAAAACAGGCCGAGCATGGACACGTCACCCACGTCGGTAAGTACGGTTTCTTCCAGGACCGGTGCAGGCGCAGGCTCGGCAGGGATGTCCTGCTTTGGGGCAGGAGCCTCTTCCTCCACGGGTTCCTTGGACGGCTCCTCGGGGGCGGCCAGGCTTTTGCCTAGAGCCTGCATGTCAGGAGCCAGGCGGTCCGTTTCCTCGGCAAGCTCCTCGGGCGCGAGACCGGACAGCGATTCAAAGAGGTCGGCGCAACGGCCCAGGACGGCTGCCGTGCCGGGCGTGAATCGTGAGGGATCGGCCTTGGCTCCTTCCAGCACGTCCTCCATGGCCTGGGCCAAGTCCACCACGGCATCGAGGTTCACGATGCGCGCCGCGCCGTCCAGGGAGTGGGCCGCAATGAGCAGGGGCTCGATGTTCTCGGCTTGCAAGGGCTCGGCGCTTTCGGCCAAACCGGCCAGGGTGGAGCGCATGGCCTTGGAATGCTGGGCCGCCTCGGAGCGGAACAGCTCCAGCATGCCGGTGTCGGCCTTGGGCTTGGGCGCTTTGGCCTTGGTTTCTTCCCTGGGCCCGCTGCCGGCGGTGATGGCCTTGGCCAAACCCTGGCACAACTTGGCGATTTTTTCCGCGGACTCCACCAAATGGTCGTTGATGGCCTCGCCCTCGGCAGAGCTGAGTTGAGCCAGAAGCGTGCTTCCTGCGGAAAGCAGCTTGATCCGCGTGGCGTCGAATTTGGCCTCGCCCTTGGCCGCAGCGGTAAAATATTCTTCCAGGCCCTGGGCCAGATCTCCGGCCGGAGCCAAACCCACGATGCGGGCCGCGCTTTTGGCCGTGGCCGTGGCCTTGGCCAGGGGCTCGAAATCCTCGGGAGTGGGGGACTTGTCCCGCTCCTTGAGCCGGGTCAGGGTCGCGGCAATGGACCGGGCCGCGCTTTGGGCCTCCAAACGGAACAGGTCGAGCATGCTGGTCTGGGCGCTCATGGATGCAGGCTCCTGGCAAGCGCGGCAAAAAGCAGTTCTTCGTCAAGAAGGGCCACGTCGCGCCTCTTCCAGGTGAACATACCCCGGGTAAAGGTCATGGGGGATTTGGCCACGGTCACTGGGGGGGAGCTCAGTTCTTGGGCATCAAAGCGGATCACGCCCAGGACCTGGTTCACGGGCATGACCCACAGCCCGTCCACATCCCTGAGCACGAGCACCCGGGCGCGGTCCTCCGCGTCGCTGCCGTTCATTTCCACGCCAATGACCTGGGCGGCTGACACGCAGGGCACGATTTCGCCCTGGATGTTGGCCAGGCCGAGCAGCTTGCCGCCGGTGCGGTGGGGCACGCTGTGGATGTCACGCTCCGCGCGGACGCTGTGAAACGCGGCGGTGCGCACGGCCATGAGTTCGTCGCCCAACCGAAAGACCACAACGGAGAGCAGGCCCGCTGACCTGGCCTCTTTTTCCTCGGCCAGGAGCTGGGTCCATTTGGCGGCGTATCCCTCGGGCGGCTCCCGGTCAAACAGGTCCGAACCGGCCCGGCCATAAACAGGGCAGGAGCGGCAATGGTTGACCTCGCCGAGCTCCGGGCAGGACTTGTCGCCAAACACGCCGATCCGGTTCCAGCAGTCATCGTGTCGCTGAGAGGAACTCACCGGGCCACCTCCACATCTCCTTCACGTCGTGACAGGGCGCGGTCCGCCCGATCTTTGTACCGTCTGGCGCCCACTTCATCCCCGGCGTTGGCCCTGATCAGGGCCAGTTGGGCCAAGGCCTCCTGATGGTGGGGATCAAGGTACACGGCGCGGGACAGGGCCCGCTCGGCTGCTTCTTCCTCGCCCAGGGCATGGAGAATCACTCCGGCCAGGTGGTGGCCCTCGGTATTCATCATGTCCTGCTCCAAGAGCTCTTCGCACGCGGCCAAGGCGTCGGCCAGCCGCCCTTGGTCGGCCAGGCCGCGGCATTGGGCCAAGCCTTGGGCAGAGACTTCGGCGATGGGAGCCTCTTGGGCCTCCACGGCCCGGGGCTCCTGAAACGCGGCTTGCGTGGCCTTGCGGGCCCAGGTCATGCGCGAGCGCACTTGGCGCAGCAAGGTCATGTCCCAGTCCACTGGTGGAGGTTCGGGCTGGTTGGGAGTGGTGAACTCCATGACCGTAGCGCCGTTGCTGGGCCGAAAGGAAAAGGAGCGGGGATGGCGAACCGGTGTATAGGGTCCGGCCAACATGGCTGCGGCCTCGGCATGCCCCACCACAAGCAGGCCGTCTGGGCGCAGCAAACGGTGCAGTTCCTTGGCGACGCGGTTCTTGGCGTCTTTGTCGAGGTAAATAAGAAAGTTGCGGCAAAATACTACGTCATAGGGACCGGCGGATGATTCAAAAAAATCCAGGGCAAGGTTGCCGGGCTGAAACGACACCAGAGATTTGACGTGGTCGCGGACTTTGAATCCTTTGCCTTGGGAAGAAAAATACTTGTCCCGGAAGTCGAGTTGTTCCCGGCGAAAGGAGTTCTTGGTGTACACACCCAATTCGGCCTTGTTCAACGCCCGTTCACTGATGTCCACGGCGTCGATGGCAAAGTCCTGTGCAGGGAGTCCTGCTTCAAGCAAGGCCATGGCGATGGAATAGGGTTCTTCCCCGCTGGAGCAAGGAGCGGAAAGGACCCGGAAGACACGGTCCTTGGGCCACGTGTCGCGCGCAAAACGCATAAGATGGATAAACGGTTCGGAATCGCGGAAAAACCATGTCTCGCAGACCACGACCTCTTCCACGAGCCGGGTCAACTCAGCGTCCGAGCCTTCGATCCGCAAGAAAAACGCGGTGAGGCCGGTCTCCCCGACGTCCTCCATGCGCCGTCTGACCGCCGTGGCCACGGTCTCCGGACCAATGGACTCGGCATCAAGGCCAATGCGCTGGTTCAGGAGGTCAAGGATCCGTTGCATGGACATCAGGTTTCTGCCTCCGTGAACAACATGGATTTCAGTTCCTCGGGCAGCACCTTGGCCACGTCGATGAGTTGCACCATATCCGCGCCTGAACCGTGAACACCGCTCAAATACGGCGCGTCTTTCACGTTCATGCCGGACACCTGGAAGTCCTCGGCCTCGGCTTTCATGGTCTGGGTGGCGCGTTCAGCCATGAGGCCCAGCAATCGCTTTTCTCCGTCCTGTTCACCCAACTCGGCCAGCAGGATGCGGGTGCTCATGCGCAGGACGCAGGGCGTACCGGCCAAGAGTTGGTGCAGGTCAACCACGGGCACGGGCCTGCCCTTGAACTGGAACATGCCGCCCACATACTCGGGTGTATGGGGGATTGGCCGCAGGTTGACCAGGGGCACCACCTCGGAGACCACGCTGCTGTCCAGGGCGTAGCGCTCACCGCCTGCTTCGAACAAGATGAGCAGCACCTAAACTTCCTCCAGGCGGAAACGGGACACTTCCTGCTGCAGGCCCTTGACCGCGTTGTTCAGTTCCTGTGAGGCACGGTTGAACTCCTGCAGGGATTCCCTGGAGAGCCTGGCAGCCTCGGAAAGGTGGGTTATGGCTCCGCTGATTTGCTCGGCCCCTTCGGACTGGGTGCTCACGCCCTTGTTCACGGCTTCCACGCGCGGCTCCAGCAATTCCACCTGTTCGATGATGTCGGCGAAACTCTTACTCACCGAGGCCATGGATTTGACTTCCCGGCCCACGTCATCGGTGAAGCGGTTGACCTCTTTCACCCCCGCTTCCACCGCCTGCTGCATCTCGCGCACAATGGTGTCGATATCCAGGGTGGCCACGGCGGTCTGGTCGGCCAAGCGGCGGATTTCATCGGCCACTACCGAGAAGCCCAGGCCGTATTCCCCGGCCTTTTCCGCTTCAATGGCTGCGTTGAGCGAGAGCAGATTGGTTTGGTCGGCCACGGCGGTGATGGCCGTGACCACGCCGCTGATGCCCTCGGCCTTGACGTTGATTTCGTCGAGCTTGTCGGAAATGGAGGTGGTGGCGCGCATCAGCCCGTTGATAGCCTTACGCAGGCCCACCAGGCCTTGGCGGCCTTCGCCGGCAAGTTGCGCGGTTTCGGCCGCGATTTGGGCCACGCCGCCCATGGTCGAGGACAGTTCTTTACTTGTGGCCGCGATTTCCTGGGACGAGGCCGTGACCTCATTGGCCGAGGTGGCTTGTTCCGTGACCGTGGCTTCCAACTGCCTGGCCTGGGCCGCGATTTCCGTGGCCGTGGTGTTGACCTGGATGCCTGCCCGCTGCACCTGGCCCACAAGGTTGTTGAGGTTGCCGGTCATGGCGCCAAAGGAAGCCACGAGCTGCGAGGTCTCGTCTTCAAAACGCACGCCCTTTTTGGCCAGGGCAATGGTCTTGGCGGATTCGTCCAGGTGTTTGGACGCTCCGTGCAGGTCGCCCTGGGCAATGCGCTGGGCCACATTGGAGATGTGTCCCAAGGGCCGGGAAAGGATCCAACCCATGAAGTACGCCATGATAACGACCAGGACCAGGACAATGGCTCCGGCCCACATCAGATCGACTCTCAGCTTGCCCAACTCGTCCCTGACCTTGGCCTTGACCTTGTAGTATTCGTCCTCGTAAGTACCCGCGCCGATAACCCAGTTCCAGGGTTTGAAATAGAGTACAGCGGAAAGTTTAAGGCGTGGTTCCTCTTCTCCCTCGTTGAGCCATGGATATTCTTCAAAGGTCATTTCGATTTCAATTTCTTTTTGAGCGGCCTCGGCTTCCTCGGCAGTGCCTCCGGCAGTAAGAATCTCTGCCGCCTTGGCCTGCCTTGCAGCTTCCGCGGCTTCATACGCGGCTACGGATCCTGTGATCATTTTTTGGACAAATAAGTTGTCAGGGTCCACAGCATCGGTGACTTCCCAGATGTCTTCCCCGTCGCGTTCTCCGTTCAGGGAAATAATATAGTGCCCCAAGTGCGGGCCAGGGCCGCCCAATACCCAGACATACCCGGTTTCGCCCACCTTGATGTCCATGATGGTGTTGCGCAGGGTCTCGGTGCTCTCCAGTTCGATGGAGAGGACGACCATGCCCATGACGTCGCCGTCAGTATCATTGATAGGGGAATACAAGGCCAAGCTGGCGCCCTCGCCATGGCCCACGAAGCCCTGAAAGACTTCACCGTTGAGGACCGCAGCGATGTGGGGCGCAACGATCTCACCTTCATCATTATATACGGGATGATACTCCCCTACATGGAAGCGCTCCAAAACATCATTTTTCGTGCTGGAGGCAATGCAGAGCATGTCCCCTTCTTGCTTGACCCGAACAAAAACCGAGCACTCCACATTGGAGAGTTCCTGGATTTCGTCGACCAGGGGGGTCGAGGCAAATCCGTCGCGGTTCATGCCAAAGGGCGTTTCCCCCAAGGCCAGGCGCGGCGCCATCACGTTGATGGTCGCGTCATGCTCCTCCTCGCCCTCTTCATGGTTGTGCTCTTCATAAATATTGCGGGCCTGCCACCTGTCATAGCCCTCAAGCTTGTTGATGTTGCCCGCCATGATGATGTTCAGGGACGCCGCCACATTGGCACGCTCCAATTGCCGGGAGAGCAGTTCGTGGGTCATTTCGCAGAGCGCATAGACGTCGCGGGTGATCTGGGCCACGTTTTCCTCGGCCAAGGTGCCGAGCTCTTCGTCAATGCTTTCCGCGGTGCGTGGTTCGAGGAACAAGGTCAGGGCGACCATGGCCGCCACGGGCAGAAGGGCGGCAAGGCAGGCAAGGCCGATTATCTTCTGCTTGAGCATGAACTTCATGGGAGGCTCCTTGAGGTTACGGACGCCCAAATACGTCGGACCAAGTCGACCATGTATGTCTAGTAGCTCGGATTACAAGTGAAATCAATGGAGATCGCGGCAGCCCATATCCTTGCCGGAAATATGGGTCTGAAACGCTTACTCTTTTTCCGTAGCGCCCCTCTCCACCCATACGTCGAGGACGTTGCAGTGATTATCTCGCCTGTAGCGCATGGTCTTGGTCATGTCCCTGACCATATGGATGCCCAGTCCCCCAACCGGGCGATCTTCCATGGGTACGGACAAGTCCGGTGCGGGCGCTGCCACCGGATCAAAGGGTTTGCCGTCGTCCTCAAAGGTCAAGCGCACGTCCCGATCACTCAGGGTGATGCGCAGTTTGATTTCATGGGGTTCCTTGTCCAAGTACGCATACAGGATGATGTTGGACAGGATTTCGTCCAGGGTCAGTCGGACAGCGTAGAGCGGGCGGGGAGCCAAGTCGTGCTTGGCAAGAAAGGAGTCGGCCTGGGCAACGCATCGAGCCATGTCCTCGAAGTCATTGCTCAGGGTCACGTCAAGGCAGAGCGGAACGCCATCGTGCATAATCCTGCCCTGGGAGGAGTGTTGGGGTCGGGCATCTACCAACGGCCCGGACCATCGGAGCTGCTCGTGGCAGCCTAGCCGCCAAGCAAAGCAATGGCTGCGGCATCGTCCTTGGCCACGGGCATGTCGTCGACCAAACCGGACATTTGCAGCGATTCCAGGACCTGGGCCGAAGGTCCCACAAGGACCATGGAGGCGCTGGCCAGTTTCAAGGCCTTGGCGGTTTCGAGCAGCATGCGGATGCCCAGGGACGTGAGAATCTCCACTTGCGTCATGTCCACGATGGCGTTTTGTTTGGCCCCTGCAATATGGGCTTCAAACTTGGTGATGTCGGCTTCTTGCATGGCGCTACGATCCAAACGACCGGCCAAGGCGGCTCGGGTAACGCCTTCTTGTTTCGCGCCAAGTTGGACTTGCATGGAGCAGCTCCTTCATTTCGGTTGGCTGATAGGGGGTGAACCCTTCACGTAATCAGGGACATAGCACATCCAGGGTAGCGGTTTCAAGAAGGAGAAGGGTCATAATGCGTGAGATTACCACCACATCTGAAATAGGAAGCATGGTGTTGGGTTCTCTGCATTGACTCACCCGGGTGGAACCACTATTCTTTCTTCTTTCGGAGGGATGGCCGAGCGGTTGAAGGCGGTGGTCTTGAAAACCACTGACGGGGTGACTCGTCCGGGGGTTCGAATCCCTCTCCCTCCGCCAAGTAGCAATCCGAAGGGGTCCAAGAAGATCCAAAATGTAGAATAAAATCAGATGAAAAAGTGAAAAAATAGTCTAGTGAGGTTCAAGGAGATTTATTGACATCTGGGGGCAAGTGGGGGCAGTATTGGGGCCATATTGATAACGTTGCAGGAGGATGCCCCCATATGCTCACCAACACCTCGATAAAAAACGCAAAACCAAAAGAAAAGACCTACCGCATTTGGGATGAGAGAGGCTTATACCTGGAAGTCACACCCTCTGGCGGTAAGCTTTGGAGGTTCAAGTACAGGTTTGGAGGCCGTGAGAAACGCAGGGCGCTCGGAAAATACCCTGACGTGAGTCTCAAGCTGGCAAGAGAGCGGCGGGACAATGACCGCAGGCTACTTGCTGAAGGAATCGACCCCAGCCAAGCGCAAAAGGCCGAAAAGGCCAAGGCCACTACCTTTGAGGAAATTGCGCGGGAGTGGTTCTCAAAAACTCATCCTGCCCTGACCAAGTCCTACGCCAAGGACATCGAAAGGCGATTCGAACGCGACATTTTTCCCCACCTTGGGCATCGCCCCCTGGTGGAAATTACCCCCCTTGACCTGCTTGAGGTTCTTCGTAGGCTTGAGGCTCGTGGCATAGTGGAGACAGCCCACAGAATGAGCCAGAAAGTCAACCAGTTGTATCGGTACGCCATCGCTTCAGGGCAGGCGACAGTCAATATCGCCTCTAACTTGCAAGGGGCGCTGGCCACAAAAAAGCAGAAACATCATGCTTCGCTAACAGACCCAAAGGAAATCGCAGGCCTTCTCCGGGCGATCGACGAGTACCAGGGAGACGTCATTACCCAATGCGCCTTGCGCTTGGCTGCATTGACTTTTGTTCGGCCGGGTGAGTTGCGGCACGCAGAGTGGTCGGAGTTCACGCTTGAGGATGCGGAGTGGCGCATCCCTGCAGAGAAGATGAAAATGCGGACGCAGCATATCGTGCCACTTTCGCGTCAGTCACTGTCTGTATTGAACAGACTCAAGGGAATTACTGGGAATGGTCGGTATGTCTTGCCCAGTGTCAGGAGTCCATCCCGCCCCATGAGTGAGAACACGGTCAATGCGGCTTTGCGGAGAATGGGATACACGAAAGAGGAGATGACAGGGCATGGATTCCGTTCGATGGCATCGACCAGGCTCAACGAGATGGGGTGGCCACCGGACGTGATTGAGCGGCAGCTTGCCCATGCTGAGCGGAACAAAGTTCGAGCGGCTTACAATCGAGCAGAACACCTGGCCGAGCGCAGGGAGATGATGCAGGCTTGGGCCGACTATCTGGATGATTTGAGAGGAAGTAGTCGGGGGCGTGGATGATCTCGTCAAGCGATCAAGCGACCGTTTTCGCTAGCCACCGGATCTTTGGGGCATTGACCGAGAAAGGCGGTAACAACTGATCTGCTGCAGCGAATCCAGAAGGAGTTGAAAAAAAGTTTAGACTTTTATCCTAAAGAAATCAAATGATTGCATCCTGTCCGGTTGGCTTTTGCCAAGTATCCCCCTATACAAAACCATTTTATCGGGGTATATTCTCGACAGTCGGACAAAAATGAAACTGCCCCGGGAAGCCGCCCGAGGCAGTTAACCAGCCGCCAGAAGGCAACTGGGATTCGCCATGTCTAATGTGACATGTATCCCATCTGCAGTATCATGTCAAGCCTTTTATAAAACCTGGCGGCAAAAACTTTATGGAGGTTCACTCTTATGGAGAGTGGG
>QZKZ01000355.1 GCA_004796465.1 Desulfovibrio sp. | reverse complement strand
CACCTCGATCATGTTGCCGTGCATGTCCTCCTCAAAGGTGACCACAATGACCAGGGACTTAGCCACGTTGATGCCGATGACCTGGCCGTATTCGTTGTACAAGGGACCGCCCGAATTGCCGGGGTTGAGCGCGGCAGTGGTCTGGTACATATCCGTGCCTTCATTGGCCGTAACCTTGGCGCTGATGATGCCTTCGGTGATCTTGACCTCGAAGTCGCTTTCCACGTTCACGATGTCCTCGGCCGCACCGGGAAAGCCCATGGCGTAAACCATGTCCGCGTCCTCCACGAACTCGTCCGTGGCGAAGGTCACCGAGGGACGGGGGATGCGGCGCTCCAACTTGAGGATGGCGAGGTCCGGCTCCTGGGAGTGCCAGACAATACGGGACAGGTAGCGGTCGCTTGGGGAAAGCAGCACGTCGGCGTTGCCGCCGCCTCCCGCGCCCATGACCACATGCCAGTTGGTGATTACGTACCAGCCGTCGCCAGTGACGAACCCGGTTCCCGCACCGTCGATACATTCGACCCAGACCGTGCTGGCCTTCATCTCCTGGATGGGCGGACCTGCCTGGGCAACCTGGGCATGGAACACTCCGGCGACGAGCACACATAATACAAGGCTCGCCAGGAAAGGACTACTGGTCTTGCAAAGGCTCATAAGGTGTTCTCCTGGCCTGAAAAGGCCGCGCGAATAACTATCCTGTCTCGCTGGACATGGGAAATGCCGTCCTGTTCCACGGAGTCGTTCAACAACAGACGTTCGTCCTTGCCGGGCTCTTCAGTACCTGGCTCTTCATTGCCACTTCCCGATCCACTTCCTTCTGGTTCGGCATCTTGCCCTTGCGCATCAGGCTCCGTGGCGTTTGTTTCCTGTTGAGACGGTTCCGGGCGCCCTCCTTCGGGATACACCGAGGGAGGCGGGGGTTCAACGGTTTCCGGCTCACCCCTTTCGGACTCCTGGGAGCCCTGGGTTTCCGGTAAAGTGGGTTCGGGTGCTCGGGATCCATCTTGTCCGGATTCCGGTTCAGAATCTTGTGGAAGGTCTTTGTCCTCGCCACGCGGGCCTTCCCTGTCCTGGTCGCCTTCATGGCCGAAATCCCCGGGCAGAGGCTGCGGGTCCTGGTATTGGGGAGAACTTCCGTTGCCCTGGTCCGGCGAGGCTCCATCCTGCTGCGCATCGTCTTGCTCTGCGTCATCCAGGCCGTATTCCAGGCCGCTGCCCGGCTCGGGCTCCTGGTCTAGATCCGCATCCGGAGTTGCTTCCGGCTCCTGGCCGGGTTCATCCTGACCGTACTCCAAGCCCGCTCCGGGAGGGCGCAGGGGTTCCTGGGTGGCGTTGGCCTCGCCAGGTTCCTGTTCCGGCGCTTGGTGAGGTTCGCGGCTCGGCTCGGATTCAGGACCGGGCAGGGTCACGCCGGGCTGGGTCGCGTTCTCCTGCATGGACGGCCGGTCACCTGGCTCGGAAGGACCGGGCTCCATGGGCGCGGGTTCGGTTGGCTCGGACTCCGGAACATCGGGCTCCAAAACGTCGGGCTCGGGAATAGCGGACTCTGGCTCGGCAGGAGGGGGCCCGGAAGGTTCATGTTCAAGGGTGGCGTTGGCTGCAGCCGGTTCGGGCTCAGGCGGAAAAATGATGTCCGTGCCCAGGATCACATACAGGGCCGCCAGGGTCGCCAGCACGCTCACTACAACCAGCACCACCCACAAACTCCTGCGCTTCGGCCCGTCAGCCGTCCCAGAAGAGTCAGCTAAACGCACGGTCCTGTCGGCTTGCTCCTGGGGCTTCTCTTCCCGCTCCATACGTACGGTGAGCGATTCCTCGGGCCGGTCCGTGACCCCGGTAAAGGGCGTGTTGTCGGGCTCCACGGCGAACACCGCCACCGTGCTGTTGTCCTGGTAGGGCAAGTCTTTGTTGTATACAGCCTTGATCAGGGCCTCGGCTGCTTGTTGCGGGTCACCCGCCAGTAAACCGGCCATCTCGTCTTCTGCCAGCGCGCCGTAAACGCCGTCGCTGACCAGCATGACCCTGTCGCCCTCGCGCAAGGGATAGGGCCGCAAATTGCGGTCCACATCCATGAGTTCGGGCAAGCCCACAAAACTGGTCAAGGCGTTGCGGTCGGGATGGTGCTCAGCCTCTTCCCGGGTCATGTAGCCCAGGGCCACGTCCCGCTCCAGTTCCTTGGCATAGGCATGGTCCGTGGTCATCTGGAACAGGCGGCCATTGCGGAACAAATACAGCCGCGAGTCACCCACTGAAGCCCAGTACAGCTTGCCCTGGTGGATTACGGCGGCAAGCAGGGTGGTGCCCACGTCCCCGGCTTGGCCCGCTTGCACGGCCAAGTCGAACACGGCTTGGTTGGCCTGGACCAGGGCGCGGTTCAGGGCCGAAAAGATCGCCTCATCCGGAGTCTTGGCCCCGTATGCCATGAGCGCACTGTCCACGGCGGTTTGACTGGCTTCGCGGCCCATGGCCAAACCGCCCATGCCGTCGGCCAGGATCGCGATCACCCCACCATGGGCGGAAAACCGCTCTTCCCGCACGTCGGAAAAGGCAATGGAGTCTTGCTGCTCTTTGCGGGCGCCGATAAATTGGCCGTTTCCAGGAATGATCTTCATTGTTGGTCCATATGGAAACTCACACGCAGTTCCGTGCCGCCCACCATGATCAAATCGTGGTGGTTCAAGGGACGGGACCCGGCCAAGGGCACGCCGTTGACAAAAGTGCCGTTGGTCGAGCCCAGATCGCGGATCAGGATCGCGCTGTTCTCCAAAATCAATTCACAATGACGGCCCGACACCATGTCGTCGTCTGCAACGATTATATCCACGCTGCCCGGGGCCCGGCCCAGGGTCAACCTGTCCGTGAGCACGCCGTGGTATCTCCTGGCATCGGCCCGGCCCCCGACCTCGGTGAAAGTAACACTGTATTGGCTGGTGGAAGCGGGCTCGGCCACAGGAGCCGCTCTTGCCGGTTCAGGACTCCGCTTCCCCATCTCCTGTGTCGGTCCTTCGTCCATGAACGGGGCGGGTTCGGATCGGGGATCAGGACCAGAGCGAATACCGGAACGAGGGCCTGAGGCAGGTGCGGCCCCTGGTTCTGAAGCTTCTATCTTGCCCGCGTGCTCCCCTTTCGCGGGGGCGGCTGGGGTTGCCTGGCTGGACTGGGGCTTGTGCGCCACCATAGCGGGCGGCCCCTGCTGAGCCTGATCGCGCTTGCGTCCAGCCCGGGAGATGAGAAAAATGGTCAGGATCACCAAGAGCAGCACACCTGCGAGAATAGCGGCCACAAGCTGCCACGGCATGCCCAATACAGCTCCACCATCCCCTGGCCCTTGATCAGCGCTGTCCACCGCGCCTACAGTGGAGTCAAGCAGCCCTCCCGTGGCATTGGCCTCGGCCTCTTGTTCAGCTTCTCCGGACTCGCTGTTCTCGGTCTGGGCTCCCTCGGGCGCGCTTTCAGGACCTTCGGTCGCATTGGCCTCGGCTTGGGGATCAAGGCCACCTGGAATCGTGGCGTTGCTTGGAGCCTCTTCAAAAAACCCCTGGCCCGGCCCGTTGCCATCACCGCCCTCTTGGCCAGGCAATGGCGCGTCAGGGTACAGATCATCGCCCGCCACGCACGGTGTCACCAGGGACAAGGGCACCAAACGGACAGCAACGCTGTCCTCAAGGACCCGATCGCCCGTGGCCAGGGTCACGGAGAGGTGATACTCGCGGAAATCGCCCACGCAATTGGGGCAGCACAGGGCCGCAACGAACACCTGCCCGATGCGATCGTGCATGGCCGCGAACAGTTCGGGAATAGGCGTTTGCCCTGCAGTGAAAAACACTCCCCCCGAGGTCCGGGCCAGGATGCCCAGGTCTTTAAGTGCGTCCTCATTGGCCCCGTACCCCACGGCATAGATGGGAATGCGATCCACCCCCATTTTTTCCAGGACCTCCTCGCGGGTCATGGCGCCCATGGCGTCGTCCTCGCCATCGGAAAGGGTGACGATCACGCGGCGGGCAGGCAGGGACGGGTCCACGCTACGGGCCACGTCCATGGCCCTGGCCAGGCCCGCGTAGAGCTGGGTGGTATTGTCCGTAGGTTGTAAGAGCTCAATAAGGGATACAAGATGCGCTTTGTCCGAGGTGAAGTCGGTCAGTTCCACGACTTGGTCGCCAAAGGTGACCAGGGATGCCTGGTCTTGGGGACCCATGCCCCCAATCCAGGTGAGCAGGGATTCGCGGATGGACGCAAACTGGGTCTGGTCCAAGGAACGTGACACATCCACCAGGAAAACATAGCCCACACCTTGGCCTGTTTGGGAAAAGCGGCGCACATCCAGGACCGCGGCCTCATTGCCGCCCACAGTGGCGGCAAAATCCTCGGCGTCAAGGTTGCGCGCCAAGTCGTCTTCGCTGTCCAGGATTTCCAGAAACACGGAAAGCGCGGGCAGGGGCGCGTGGGCCTGGCTTATCCGAAACGAGGCGACTTCCCCGCTGCCGCCCAAGGCCCAATCCTGGGCCAGGGCCGCTTGCCCATAACAGACCGTGACCACAGCCACGGCCATGAGCAAGGCCCACCAACGGGTGCATCTCTGGCGCACCGCTACGACCATTGAAACTTCTCTCCACAAAAAGGCACGAACAGGAGTTTGGTTTTGCCCAATTCAATTGTGTCGTAGGGAGCCAAGTCCTGGGGCTGGTCCACTTCCTTTTCATTGAGAAAGACCAAGCCAACGCTCTCGCCGGGCATGATCCGAAAGGAATTGGTCTTGGGGTTGTAGCTGATGATCCCGTGCTTGTCCCGGGAGATGGAGTCGTCGCCCTTGATGCATATCTGCATGGCCTCGGAGCGGCCGATATAATTCTTTTCGCTGCGGATCCGGTAGTCCCGGCCCTTTTCCGGGCCTTGCACGCAGACCAGCCAGCCCACCACGGGATTAATACTCAGGTCCTTGTAAATCACCCGCCGGGTCACGCCTTCCTCGGCCTGGGGTGGCGGGGATGCTGCCTTGTCCCCTTCGGCTGGGACGTCGGCTTTGCGGGTGCCGCCCTCGGGCGGGGCAGGGGGTGTTTTCGCGCCACGGGGCTGGGTCACGGCCAAGTCCGGATCAGCTCCGCCCGGCTGCCCGCCCATGCGGTCCACGCCGCGCCTGGGCGTTGTCACGCCGATTTCCAGGCCGTCTACTCCACATACAGGGCACGACGTATGTTTGGCCGGATCAAAATAATGGCCCTGGGGGCATCGCTTCATGGCCATGGGTCGCTCCTTTGTTGCGCGAATCCAGTGGGTTCTCCTAGCGCAGGGACACGCTGCCGTCCCCGGAAACCACGACGGTCGTCATATACTCCTTGCTCCCCACGCGGGTAAGGGTCACGGAAGGCAGGTCAAAGCTGCCGTCACGGTGGAATATCTTGCCCCGCACTGTGGGATATTCGGGATTGCCGTGCTGGTCATACAACTTAAGGTAAATCTGATACTCGCCCGGCGGGGCCTGGGTCACTTCCCAAACCTCATTGCCCGGCCCATGCTGGCTGTCCTCGGCCAATTCGCCGGGACGGCCCGGTATCACTTGCTGCTCGTAATAAAATTCCGCGCCCGAGGGATCGATAACGTGCAGGTCCACGTCCTGGTTCTGGGTTTCCCAACGCACATAGACCAAGAGAAACGTCTGGTTGAGCAGGGCCTCGGCGCGCTGGGCCCGTTGCTCGGACTCCTGGGCCCGCTGTTCGGCCTCCTGGGCGCGTTGTTCGGCCTCTTGGGAGCGCTGTTCGGCCTCGGCCAATTGCTGCTGCAACTCCTCGGTGTTCTGGGCCTGTGCCTGGGCCTCGGCCAGTTGGGCCTGCAGTTCCTGCACCTGCTGCTGGAGTTGGGCCAGTTCCGCGGACATGGCCGCCATTTCCTGGCGCAGTTGCTCGTTCTCCCGGGAAAAGTCGATGGATTCCTTCTTGTAGTAAGGCAAGAGCAGGATCATCACGATGAGAAAAGCGCCCAACGCGCCACAAAACACGTCCAGCATGGACAGGCTGAAAATGGTGATGTCCCGGTTGCGGCGGCGCATGGCGATGTATAGGCCTCGGAGGTACCGGCGCGGGTCAGCTTTCGCCGCCCGTGTACAAGCGATTGATAAGGTTGACCAGGGTATAGTTGCCGGCCATGTTCACGCTGTGTTCCTCCTGGCGCTGGACCACGTGCAGAAAAAACACCAGGACCGCGGACAAGCCCAAGGCCACCAACGTGGTGTTGAATGCCACGGCCAGCAGGTCCGTGAGCACCTTGAGGTCCTCGGTGACCGCAGCCTGGCCCAAGGCTTGGGAAATACCCACCACCGTGCCGATAAAGCCGATGGTCGGGATGACCCAGACCAGATAGCGCAGGGTCGAGTAGCGCAGCTCCACCCGATGGTTGATAAGCTCCAGGCTGGAATTGAGCACGCTCACGGTCTGGTCCGTGGACCTGGAGGACAGGAACTGGAGAATGGACAGATCAATAAGCGAGGGCAAGAACCCGTGCTCTTGATTGAAAGTCCCGGCCAATTCCCTGCGGATCGGGCCGAGGTCGTGGGCTTGGAGCACGGTCTCGTCGTCCTCGGGCAAATACTCCCGCTTGAGAAACCCCTTTTCCTTGAGCGCCGTGACCCAGCGCACGAACACCTCGCCCAGGCCAATGAAAAACAGCACGTACATCAGGTTCTGAATGGTGAAGGGGTAATAGAAAATCGTGGATTGGGAATCCAGGAGCATGACCCCGGCCTTGGTGTCGCCGATGAGCAGGGACAGCACCGCGATGAACACCACGGCGAGGATCATGGCGAGAATCATGACCAGCAAACGGTTGGGCTGGATGCGCACCTTGGGCGAATAGTGGCTCATTTGCCGCACTCCGCGCAGTATTTCCCCTTTTCCTTGACATGGCCGCAGGAGCAGCGGATCAAACGTGCGCCGCGCACCCAGGGTTTCTTGTCTTGCGGCGAAGGCGGCGGCGGGACCGGAGACTTGATGTCCAAGAGCTCGTGGCGCTCCTTGACCGCCTTGAGGATCTCCTTGACGCTGAGTTCCACGTCGCCGAAGCGGACAACGTCCTCGGGAAAGAGAAAGTCCTGATGAATGGCCACTTCGCGGCCTTCCTTGAGGAGCATGGTCCCGTTCCTGCTGTGGCAGTCCGTGATGAACAACTTGTCGCCGCCCACGATGGTCAGTTCGGCATGGACCCGGCTGATGGAGTCATCGGCCAGGACCACGTCGCATTCCCGGGAGCGGCCAATACGAAATCGTTGCTGCTGTTTTTCCATAATCAGCCTCGTTGCGCGGTGTGACGCCCTCTTCAACAGTGCCGGGAAATATCCTCCCCCAATGCTTTCCCGGCCCGGCAAGAAACTGGAGCGTCTCCAAGGCCCGCGAATACGGTATTATTTGCCGTGTATTATAAAATGGTTATTCTAGTCGGCCCCAGGCAAAAATGCAAACCTTTCCCCGTGACCGCGCTTGAGGTTGCGGAACGTCTTCCTTTCCCCATGGCAAACTCTACCCATAAGCCCCTAGATTACCTGCAACAAGCTCGACAAACCGCATGGATCAAGCCTTGCGCCCCCCTAAAGACCAGGTCCCTTTTTCCGATAGGTTTCATAACTTCGCCTGGCTCTTCATGAGCCGTGAAGAAACCGAGATCCCCATGAGCAAAACCGCGCCCACTCCCTCCACTCCCACGGACCAGCCCAGCCGTGCGGAAAAGGTCGCCCGCCTTAAAGCCGAGGTGCAGGCCGGGACCTATCGAATCAAGTCCAAGGAGTTGGTCATGGACATGCTCAAACCTATCGCTGATTGGTTCGAATAGCGAACTTCCTGCTGCCGCCCTGCTTTTCCCCGCCTTTCACCTTGCCTATGTTTGGCCAAGGTGCTAGGTATTTCCGTGGGACACTCAATTTTGATGCTGGTTTTCCAGCAAGTTACATTGCAAGCGAGGTAATCCCGGATGAAAGTCGATCAAATCTCCATTTTCCTGGAAAACAAGGCGGGCCGCTTGGCCGAGGTCACCCAAGTCATCGCCGACGCGGGCATCAACATCAGGGCCTTGTCCCTGGCCGACACCTCGGACTTCGGCATTCTGCGGCTCATTGTCACGGACTTTGAAAAGGCCAAGGCCGCGCTCAAGGACAAGGGTTTCACCGTGGGCCGCACCACGGTGGTTGCGGTCAAGGTGGAGGATACTCCGGGCGGCCTGTCCTCCATCCTCAGTATCCTGAGCAAGAGCGGCATCAACGTGGAGTACATGTACGCCTTTGTGCAGCAGAGCGGCAAGGACGCCATCCTGATTTTTCGTTTCGACCGCACGGACCAAGGTATTGAAGTGCTCAAAGCCAACAATATTCCCATTGTGCCCGGGGAGACCATTTACAACATATGATCCCCAAGGGACCCGCAGCATGTAAAGCCGGGCCCAGCCCGGCTTTTTTGTTGCCACATGGTGAAACTCGGGTATACGGAATGTATCGCCTGCATATATACATATATAAAGGAGAACGGCCATGCCCATCCTTTCCGTGAACGTCGACCACGTGGCCACGCTCAGGCAGCAGCGCCTGGGCAAGGAGCCCGACCCTGTCACCGCGGCCCACATCGCGGAGTTGGCCGGAGCCCAGGGAATTATCATGCACCTGCGCGAGGACCGCCGCCACATCCAGGACCGGGACGTGGACCGCATCGCCGAGAGCGTGAAAACCCGCTTCAACTTTGAGATGGCGGCCACGGACGAGATGCGTGATATCGCCCTTAAAGCGAATCCCCACATCATCTGCCTGGTGCCGGAAAAACGCGAGGAGCTGACCACGGAAGGCGGCCTGGCGGTCGCGGGCCGGGAAGCCGAAATCAAGGACTACATCGCCCCTCTGCACGACGCGGGCATCGAATCCAGCCTGTTCATTGAGGCTTCCAAGGAGCAGATCGAAGCTTCGGCCAAAACCGGCTGCGAATATATCGAGATCCACACGGGCCACTATGCCGACGCCGAGGACAAAGCGGAACGCGGGGCAGAACTGGGCCGCATCCTGGATGGCATCAAACTGGCCCAGGACCTGGGGCTCAAGGTGAATCTGGGGCACGGCCTGGACTACCGCAATATCCTGGCCTTTGCCGAGGTCCCCGGCATCATGGAGTACTCCATTGGCTACGCCATCATGGCCCGGGCCATCTTCACCGGTCTGGACGAGGCAGTATCGCGCATGGCCGACCTTATCGCCGGATTTGTGGATTAGGCCGGAGGCCCCATGATTATCGGAGTGGGACTGGATTTAGTGGAGCTGGAGCGCATCAAGCAATCCCTTGAGCGCTTTGGCGACCGGTTTACCGACAAGATACTGACTGACCTGGAAAAGCAGACCATGCCTGAGAACGAGAACAACAGGATCGCCTTTGTGGCCTCGCGTTTCGCTGCCAAGGAGGCCGGGGTCAAGGCCCTGGGCACGGGTTTCAGCCAAGGCGTGGGCTTCAAGGATGTGGAAGTCATCACCCCGGACACGCGCAAGCCCGAGATCGTGCTGCACAACCGGGCCCTGGAGATCAGCCGTGATCTCGGCGCGACTAAGGTCTTCGTGAGTTTGAGCCACGAGCGCTCCGTGGCCGGAGCTGTTGTTATTTTGGAATCGTGACCCGCAAGCTGTAGAAGAAGAGATACCACCATGTTTGACCCCTTGCCCCTGCCCCAAGAGATGGCGCGCTGGGACGCCATGAGCATTGCCGAGTACGGCGTGAAGAACGAGATGCTCATGGAAAACGCCAGCCGCGAAGCCCTGGCCGTACTCTTGGCTGAATGGGGCGAGGTGGCGGTTGAGGGTCAGCGTGTGCTGCTCTTTGCTGGTCCGGGCAACAACGGCGGGGACGCCATCTGTTTGGCCCGTCACCTCCATGATTTGGGCGCGAGGGCTCTGGTCCTGCATATGGGACCCAAGTCGCGCTACTCCGGCGTGAGCCGTTACCATCTGCGCTTGGCCCAACGCGTGGGTGTGGAGATGAAGCTCTTCTCCCCCGGCTTCTCCTGTTTCGAGTTCCAGCCGGACTGTGTGGTGGACGGACTCCTGGGCACGGGCTTTTCCGGCGAGTTGAGGCCGCAATATATTGAGGCCGTGCAGACGATCAACGCCTTGGCCAAGAACACCCGCGTCCTGGCCCTGGACTGTCCCACCGGGCTCTGCGGCCGCACTGGCCGCCCCTTGCCCGTGGCCGTGCAAGCCTACGCCACCGTTACCTTTGCCGCGCCCAAGCTGGGCATGGTCCTGCCCCCTGCCCAACCCTATTTAGGCAAACTACACGTGCGGCCCATCGGCATTCCCAAGGCCGTGTTCAAACAAGCGCCCTCGCGCCACGCCCTCCTGAACAAGCTTGGCCTGCGCCGCACCCTTGCTGCTGATGAGGCATCACGCTCGGCCATGGGCGCGATTTTGACGCCCTTTTCCCCGCAACTGCACAAGGGAACCACGGGAAAAGTGCTGGTTGTGGGCGGTTCGCCGGGCCTGACAGGAGCCCCCTTGCTTGCGGCTCTGGGCGCATTGCGCGGCGGTGCGGGACTCGTGACCGTGGCTTGCCCCGGCGGCTTGGCCCAAGAGGTCAAGGCCGCCACGCCCGAGGTCATGACCCTGGCCATGGGCAGCGGCCAGGACTGGAATACGGGCGTAGCGCCGGTCCTGGCCAAGCGCATTCACGAATGGGACGCCGTGGCTCTGGGTCCCGGCCTGGGCCGGGCTGAGGGGAGCGGAGAATTCCTGGCCGCGTTTCTGGCGGCATTACCCGCAGATCGCCCTGGACTGCTCTTGGACGCGGATGCGCTATATTGGCTGGCCAAGAATCCCGGCCTGAAGGAATATCTCCGGCCCGAGGACATCCTCACGCCGCACCCCGGCGAGGCAGCTCTGCTTCTCGATCCTCAACAGCCGGATACAGCCTCGGTCCAAAACGAACGTTCGGAAGCCGCCCAGCACCTGGCTGACCAGTTCGGCTGCGTGGCGGTGCTCAAGGGCGCGGGCACGCTCATTGCCGCGCTGGAGACGGATGATCGCCCCAACCAGCTCCTGCTCTGCCCCATTGACGCGCCCACCCTGGCCGTGGGCGGAGCGGGCGATGTGCTGGCCGGGCTCGTGGCCGGACTAGCGGCCCGCAAACTGCCCGCGCGTCACGCTGCTGCTCTTGGCGTATTTCTCCACGCCCGCGCCGGACAGATACTGGAAAATACATACCTACAACGGGGCAATATGGCCCGGGACATCTCCCGCGCCCTGCCCCGAGCACTCAAGGAGTTTACCCATGACTCAACTCGCCCAAGACATCATGACCCCTGACGTGGTCACCGTGACCCCTGAAACCGACATCCTTGAAGCGGCCAAGCTCATGCTTGAGGGCCATTTCAACGGCCTGCCCGTGGTGGACGGATCAGGCGCGCTCAAGGGCGTGATCTGCCAAAGCGACCTGATCACCCAGCAGAAACGGCTCAACCTGCCCTCGGTGTTCACCCTGCTCGACAGCTTCATCCCCTTGTCCTCCACCAGCGCTTTTGAGCAGGAGGTCAAGAAGATGACCGCCACCACCGTGGGCCAGGCCATGACCGAGGACGTGGTCACGGTCGAGCCCTCCACCACGGTGGAAGAGGTGGCCACGCTCATGGTGGACAAGAAGCTGCATACCCTCCCCGTGGTGGACGGCGGCTCCCTTGTGGGCGTCATCGGCAAGGAGGACGTGCTGCAAGTATTGTTGCCCTAGCTGGTCCACATGGAAATTCGACTGAGGGATGAAAGGGCCACGCAACAGTTGGGCAAGGCCTTGGCGGGATTTCTCGCGGCCATGGAGCCCCGGCCCGCCCTGCTGTTGACCGGCCCGTTGGGCGCGGGCAAGACCACGCTGACCCGTTACATGACCCAGGCCCTTCCCGGTGGAGACCAGGCCGAGGTGAGCAGCCCCAGCTTTAATCTGCTCAATCTCTACCCCACACGGCCCGAACTAGCCCACTTTGATTTCTACCGGATGCACGGGGCCGAGCCGGACCAGGAGCTGCTGGAAACCCTTGACAACCCGGCGCTGATCCGGGTGGCCGAGTGGATCGACAGGCTGGACATGGAGTACTGGCCCCTGCCCTGGATGCTCCTGGAAATGGAGGGAAGCGGCGAAGCACGCGGGGCACGGACCACGGTCAAGGCCCGGAACGACGGTGAAGAACAGGCTCTGAAATTGGCTTGGCGGGCAAGCCTTGACGAGTCCGGCCTCGGGGACCATAGTGGCGGACTTGGCCCGGAGTAGCGACGTGGCCGCCCAGACCAAGAGCTTATAGAAATTCTTTATTTATTGGCTATATACGAAAGGTATGTGAAGGAGCTAGATTCCCATGTCTGTATTGGTGCAAAAGTTCGGCGGCACGTCCGTCGCTGACAAGGAATGCATGGAGCGGGTCCTGGTCAGGGTGCAACGAGCCCTGGAGCAAGGCCACAAGGTGGTGGTGGTACTCTCGGCCATGGCCGGGGAAACCAACCGCCTCCTGACCATGGCCAAGGAATGGTCTGACAGGCCCGACCCCGCTGAAATGGACGTGCTCGTGTCCACGGGCGAACAGACTTCCATCGCCCTGTTCACCATGCTCTGCAAGGACTCGGGCGTCAAGGCCCGGTCCCTGCTCGGCCACCAAGCCCCGATCACCACGGACTGCGCATTCGGCAAGGCCCGCATCCTGACCATCGACCACGAGCGGATCAACACCCTCTTGGAGCACAACGACGTGCTGGTGGTGGCGGGCTTCCAGGGCGCGGACTGCAACGACCGCATCACCACACTGGGCCGGGGCGGCTCGGACACCACGGCCGTGGCCATCGCGGCAGCCGTCAAAGCCAAGGAATGTGAAATCTACACCGACGTGGACGGGGTCTACACCACTGACCCCAATATTTGCTCCAAGGCGCGCAAGCGCAACTTCATCACCTATGACGAGATGCTGGAAACCGCCAGCATGGGCGCCAAGGTGCTACAGATCCGTTCCGTGGAATTCGCCAAGAAATACAATGTGCCCGTGCATGTGCGCTCGACCTTCAGCGACAGCCCCGGCACTCTCGTGACCAAGGAGGATAAGCGCATGGAAGCCGTCATGGTCTCCGGCATCGCCCTGGACAAGGACCAAGCCCGTTTCACCCTGCAAGGCGTCATGGACCGCCCGGGCATTGCCGCAGCCATCTACACCCCCCTGGCCGAGGCCGGGGTGGTCGTGGACATGATCATCCAGAACACCAGCCGCGAAGGCGTCACGGACATGACCTTCACGGCCCAGCGCCAAGACCTCGAAAAAACGCTTGAAATCCTTGAAAAGGTCAAACAGGAAGTGGGCGCCACGGACCTGCACTACGACACCAACGTATGCAAGGTTTCGGTCATCGGCGTGGGCATGCGCCACCACTCCGGCGTGGCAGCCACGGCCTTCAACGCCCTTAAGGACGAAAACATCAACATCCTGCTCATCTCCACCTCCGAGATCAAGATCACTTGTTTGATCGAGGAGAAGTACACGGAACTGGCCGTGCGCACCCTGCACGATACTTTTGAGCTGGATAAAGGACCCTACGGCGGCTGACCATGAAACGTATCGCCATCTACGACACCACGCTTCGCGACGGCACCCAGGCCGAGGACATCAACCTGTCCACCCAAGACAAGATCAAGATCGCCCGCAAGCTGGACGACTTGGGCGTGAAGTACATCGAGGGCGGCTGGCCCGCGTCCAATCCCACGGACCAGGCCTTTTTCCAGGAGATCGCCAACTACGCCCTGGAAAGCGCCTTGATCTGCGCCTTTGGCTCCACGCACCACCCCAAGCACAAGCCGGAGTCAGACCCCAACCTGCGCGCACTCATGGAAACCGGCGCGCCCGTGGCCACCATCTTCGGCAAGACCTGGGACCTGCACGTCAAGGATGCCCTGCGCGTGGAACCCGAGCGCAACCTGGAGCTGATCCACGACTCCGTGGCCTTTCTCAAGACGCACTTCAAGGAAGTGATCTTTGATGCCGAGCATTTTTTTGACGGCTTCAAGGCCAACCCCGACTATGCCATCGCCACCCTGGCCCAAGCTTTCCAAGCCAAGGCCAACGTGCTGGTGCTCTGCGACACCAATGGCGGCGCATTGCCCCACGAAGTCCGGGCAGCGGTGCGCGCCGTGAAAAAGGCCCTGCCCAAGGCCAAGCTGGGCATCCACGCCCACAACGACTCTGAGCTGGCCGTGGCCAACACCCTGGCTGCGGTGCGCTGCGGCGCGGTCCACGTCCAGGGCACCATGAACGGCTACGGCGAACGTTGCGGCAACGCCAACCTTTGCTCCATCATCCCCAATTTGGAACTCAAGTTCGAGGACAAATACCGCTGTTTGCCCGCGCACAAGCTGGAACTCATGACCATGGTCTCGGCCTACATCTCCGAGGTGGCCAACGCGCGCATGTTCAACCGCCAGCCCTTTGTGGGCCGCTCGGCTTTCGCCCACAAGGGCGGCATCCATGTCAGCGCGGTGAACCGCAACGCCGTGCTGTACGAACATATCGATCCCAGCCTGGTGGGCAACAAACAGCGGGTCCTGCTGTCCGAGCTGGCCGGACGCAGCAACATCGTGAACCTGGCCAAGCGCCACGGTTTCCACATGGACAAGGACGAGCCCGTGGTCAAGGGGCTCTTGGCCGAACTCAAGAAAAAGGCGGCCCTGGGTTACGACTACGCAGCAGCCGAAGCCTCGGTGGAGCTGCTGCTTCTGCGCAAGCTGGCCCGGCGGGGAGTGCGCGACTTTTTCACGCTCATCAAGTCCCATGTCATGGATTCCAAGGAATCCCCTGACGACGAGCCGCGCTCCGAAGCCACGGTCATGGTCGAGGTGGAGGGTGTGGAGGCCCACACCGCGGCCCTGGGCCACGGCCCGGTCAACGCCCTGGACAACGCTCTGCGCAAGGCCCTGCGCCCCTTTTATCCGCGCCTGGACGAGATGAAACTCATGGACTTCAAGGTGCGCGTGCTCTCCGGCACCCAGGTCAGACCCGGCGGCACGGCCTCCACGGTGCGGGTGCTCATCGAATCCGCTGACAAGGACTCGACCTGGGTCACGGTAGGCGTGTCCTTCAACATCATCGAGGCCAGTTGGCAGGCGCTCATCGATTCCGTGACCTACAAGCTGTATAAGGACGAGTTCCAGAAGCGCATAGTCAGCCAGTCCGACGTGGATTAAGCCGGATCATGGAGATAGCTGTTCTCGCGGACAACCTGTCCCTTCCCGGCTTTGGCCAGGAGCATGGCCTCAGCTTGGCCTTGACCCCTGACAATGGCGAGCTGTGGCTGTGGGACACGGGCGCGTCCCCCTTGTTCCTGGACACGGCTAATAAGCTGGGTGTCGACATAAGCCGCGCCAAGGGCCTGGCCCTCAGCCACGGCCATTACGACCATGCGGGCGGCATCTCCCATTTGCTGGATATCGGCTTTTCCGGCCCCATTTTCGCCCACCCCGGCTACGCTTCCCCCCGCTTTTCCGTGTCGCGCGGGGAAAAGACCCGCTCCATAGGCATGGAAAAGACCTCCGCGCCCCTGCCCCTGCCCGGGATCGTGGAGGTGAGCTCCCGCCAGGAGCTGGCGCCCGGCCTGACCATGCTCGCGGATATCCCTCGTTTGCCAGGCTGTCCCCAATACACGGACGATTTTTACTTTGATGCTCAGGCCGAAAAACCCGACCCGGTTGCCGACGACAGCTGCCTGCTCCTGGAGTCGGCCAAGGGGCCGGTGCTGATCCTGGGCTGCTGCCATAGCGGCTTGGCCAACACCCTGGCCCACGTACGAGAAGCCATGGGCGTCACCAGCCTGCACGCGGTTGTGGGCGGCCTGCATCTCATGGACGTTGGAGAACGGGATTTCTCGGAAGCTGCATCCCTTCTGGAGGACTGCGGCGCACAGCGCATCCATGCCGGGCATTGCACGGGCAATGCCGCCCTCGGATATCTTCAGAAAAGACTGGGAAGACGATTCGCGCCCCTGGGTACGGGGCAGCGCTTGGTATTCTAGATCCTAGTCAGGGTCTGGCGTGGCCTTGCCCGTGGCGTGGGAAAACACCAGGCTCATGTTCCGGCCCCCTTGCTTGGCTGCGTACAACGCCTTATCTGCGGAATCTATGAGATTTTCCCCATATGCACCGTTCCAGTCCGAGGACATGTCGGACACGCCGATGCTCACGGTAATCTGGATGCCCCGCTTGAGCACTCCGCCGTCCGTGTCGCGGATGATGAAGTTGTAGCGCCCCACCCGTTCACGGATGTCCTCGGCGACCTCCAGGGCCTCGGCTGGAGCCGCGCCGGGCAAGACCACGGAAAACTCTTCTCCGCCGTAACGGGCCGGGAAATACCGATCAGCGCCGGTCTGGTACCTCTCTTGGCCGCACTCCTTCATTATCTTGGCCACGGTGGCCAGGGCTTGGTCGCCAATGCGGTGGCCAAAGTTATCATTGAACTTCTTGAAGTGGTCGATGTCGATCATGAGCAGACACAAGGGGCCGTGGTCTTCTTGCCAGGCCTCCACCGCCTGGTCCACGAACTCGTCAAAGGCCCGCCGGTTGTTGAGCGAGGTCAGGGAGTCGGTGCGGCTCAAACGGCTCAGGCTTTCGGCGTCTTCTTCCATGGACGAGACCAGTTCTTTGAACGCGGACCTCAACTCCGTGACCAACTCCTCGGGGTCCTTGCCCTGCTGGATGGCGTCCACGGTCACGGTTTCCAGCTTTTCCACGTTGCCCTTGCGTTTGAGCACCAGGCCCTTGAAGTCCTTGACCAGGGCCGCAGTCTCCTTGATGGCCGCTTCGAGCTTGCGGTTGCAAGGCGCGGACAGAATGGCTTCCTTTTCCGCCAGGATGCGGGAATAGTTCTCGTCCGAATAATCCTGCTCCTTGAGCAAACCGACCAAGAGCCGCTGGATGCTGATTTTCTGCTGGTCCGTGAGAAAATCGTAGTGCTCCAGGCTGCGCATGTACAGGATCAGGGTGCGCCACTTGTCCTCGGACGGCACTCCCGCCTTGTCCAGGGTCAAACACAGGGGCTCGTTGCAGGAAAAAACGCATTGATCGCGGGTTACCTGCGAGGTGTCTTTGCTCATAACGAGTGTTTCAGGCCTCAGGGGCGCATGTATGCCTGGCCCGGCCTTGGGGGTCCAAGGCCGGGCCAGGTGTGGTTGTTGATTCTGTCAGGGTACTAGAATTTGGTGATGGTCGGCAAGTCCTGGAGAGCACGCCTGATCTCTTCGTCGGGGTAGGCGTAGTTCTGCAAGTCCCCGCTGAGGAAAGCGTCGTATGCCGCCAGGTCGAGCAGGCCATGACCCGAGTACTTGAACACGATGACCTTGCCCTCGGGTGCGTCCTTGGCTTCGTCAATGGCCGCGGCAATGGCGTGGGAGGTCTCGGGAGCGGGCAGGAAGCCCTCGGTGTGCAGGAACAGCTTGGCAGCGCCGAACGCATCGGTTTGATAAAAGGCCTTGGCCTCGGCCAAGCCTTCGTTGACCAGGTTGCAGACGATGGGCGCGTCGCCGTGGTAACGCAGGCCGCCCGCGTGAATCGGCGGGGGATAGAAACCGTGGCCCAAGGTGTGCATTTTGAGCAGGGGCGTGAGGCAGGCCACGTCGCCAAAGTCGTAGCGGTAGTCACCACGGGTCAACGTGGGGCAGGCCTGTGGTTCCGCACCCAGGAAGCGGACCTTGTCCCCGTCCAGCTTGCCCGGCAGGAAAGGCAGGATGAATCCGCCAAAGTTGGAGCCGCCGCCCACACAGCCGATGAGCACGTCGGGTTTTTCCCCGATGATTTCCAGCTGCTTCTTGGTCTCCAAGCCGGTCACGGTCTGGTGCAAGATGACGTGGTTGAGCACCGAACCCAGGGCGTAGTTGGTGTCGTCGTTCTTTGCCGCGTCTTCCACGGCCTCGGAAATGGCCAAGCCCAGGCTGCCCGGATTGTCCGGGTCCTCGGCCAGGGTCTTGCGGCCGAACTCGGTTTGGTCCGAGGGCGAGGGGTAAATGGTCGCGCCGTTGGCCCGAATCCAGATGCCGCGATAGGGCTTTTGCTGGTAGCTGACCTTAACCATGTACACGGTGCATTCCAAACCGAACATCTTGCAGGCAAAGGACAGGGCCGTGCCCCACTGGCCCGCGCCGGTCTCGGTGGACAGCCGCTTGGTGCCGCTGATCTTGTTGTAATAGGCCTGGGGCACGGAAGTGTTGGGCTTGTGCGATCCGGCCGGGGAAACGGATTCGTCCTTATAGTAGATGCGGGCCTTGGTGCCGATGGCCTCTTCCAGCCGCTTGGCGCGCACCAGAGGCGTGGGCCGCCACAGCCGGTACACGTCCATGACCTCTTCGGGGATGGGAATCCACCGCTCCGGAGACATTTCCTGCATGATCAACGGCTCGGGGAAAATTGCCGCGAGCATGGAGGGGTCCACAGGCTCGTGGGTCTCGGGGTTGAGCGGCGGTGCCAGAGGCGTGGGTAAATCAGGCAAGGCATTGTACCATTGGTTGGGCATTTCGCTTTCCGGCAGCAATACGCGGTTGTCCATGGAACGCTCCTTTAAATAGTATTCAATGACTTCGGATTGGGTAAATAACCCGCATCAAAAAGACAACCATAAAATCAACCTTGTACTGGAGGAAATTGACACCAACCAATCCCCCCCTGCAACTACAAGAATTCGGTTTTACTTAACATATGGCACTCCAGGGACTGCTGGTTCGAACCGTGTATCCGGTCTTTTCCTTGGTTTTGCTTTGCACGGTCCTGGATTTATGCAGATATTTAGTGTAGTAAGGACTCCAAGCCAAGGAGTCCCCATGAGCAAAATATCCGTGCCTATTTCCCACGCCTCGGCCATGAAGCTCGACCGGCTGGCCAAGCTGCTCAAGCGCGACAAGGGTGAGATGGTCGCCGAGGTCTTGGACGCCTACTTGGAAACCCAACAGTGGCAAATCGAACGCCACCCCGACGATTACGATCCCAGCGCCGTGTACAAGGAAGTGGACGAGGCCGCCCTGGCCAAGGGCGAGGGCATGGTCCTGGAAGTCGGGGCTGAAGACGAGTAGCTCACTTTCTCCTTTTTCCCCTCCCCCACGCTGCATCAAGAAGCAGCAGCGTCTTGTCTTCTTTGTATACATCGATTACAGTGTATACAAGGAGTACATCATGAGCACAGTCACCGCCAGAATCGGAGAAGAAGCTGCGGCCAAGCTTGAAGCCTTGGCCAAGGCCACCCAGCGCAGCAAGTCCTATCACATTGCCGAGGCGCTCAACGCCTATTTGGAGGCCCAGGCCTGGCAAATTCAAAGCATTCAGTTGGGCCGTGAGCAAGTTCGAAAAGGACAACTCGCCTCGGACAAGGAAGTGAGAGCCGCTTTTTCCGAATGGGGCCTGGACATCCAAGAAGCTGATGAAGATCATTTGGACGGCTAACGCTGTTGCACAGTTCCGGAGCATCCGGAGCTACCTTTTCCAGCACGCTGATGAAGACGTCATGCTCAACGAGTCAAAGCGTATTTGGACCGCAACACAACGCTTGAAGTCGTTTCCCCATTCAGGGCGACCTGGCCGTGTTCCGGGAACAAGAGAACTCGTGATCCCTCCCTATGTATTGCCTTATGAAGTCTTTGAAGGCGTAATATATATCCTGACTGTGTTCCACACTTCCCGCGCCCCATTTTCCAGAGAATAAAAAAAAGGCCCCGGTTTCCCGAGGCCGCTGTGTTGCTCCAATTCCTTCCAAACTCGCGAATCAACTCTCGTAGTACGACCTGAGCAGCTGGCTCCGCACGGGATGCCGCAGCTTCCTCAGCGCCTTGGCCTCGATCTGGCGGATGCGTTCGCGGGTGACGTTGAACAGCTTGCCGACTTCTTCCAGGGTGTGGTCGGATTTCTCGCCGATGCCGAAGCGCTTCCTGAGCACCTGCTCCTCGCGCGGGGTGAGGTCCGCGAGCACGCTGGCGATCTGCTCGCCCAGCTTGGTGTTGACCACTTCCTCGGCAGGCGCCACGGCCTTCTTGTCTTCGATAAAGTCGCCCAGGGAAGAATCTTCCTCGTCGCCAATGGGGGTTTCCAGGGAAATGGGCTCCTTGGCGATCTTGAGGACCTTTTTCACCTTTTCCAGCGGGTAGTCCATGCGCTCGGCGATCTCTTCAGGGGTCGGGTCGCGGCCCAACTCCTGGACCAGGTAACGCGAGGTGCGGATCAGCTTGTTGATGGTCTCGATCATGTGCACGGGAATGCGGATGGTGCGCGCCTGGTCCGCGATGGCCCGGGTAATGGCCTGGCGGATCCACCACGTGGCGTAGGTCGAGAATTTGTACCCACGGCGATGGTCGAATTTCTCTACGGCATGCATCAAACCGATGTTGCCTTCCTGAAT
>QZKZ01000297.1 GCA_004796465.1 Desulfovibrio sp. | reverse complement strand
GGATGAAATCGATTACAAAGTCTTTGGCACGGAAATGCAGTTCGTGGAAGTGGAACTGGACCCCGGCGAGTCCGCCGTGGCTGAGGCAGGATCCATGATGTACAAGGACCCTTCCATCGCCATGAGCGCCGTTTTCGGCGACGGTTCGGCAAAGGCTGAGCAAGGCGGATTCATGTCCAAGCTTGTGGGCGCGGGTAAACGGCTGCTCACGGGTGAAGGGCTGTTCATGACTGTGTTCACTCACGAAGGCCAGGGCAAGGCCCATGTTTCCTTTGGCGCGCCCTACCCCGGCAACATCATCCCCATTACCCTGGCCAATCGCGGCAACATGCTGGTTTGCCAAAAGGACTGCTTTTTAGCCGCAGCCAAGGGCGTGGAAATCGGCATCTTTTTCCAGAAAAAGATCCTCACCGGCCTGTTCGGCGGCGAGGGGTTCATCATGCAAAAGCTGGAAGGCGACGGCCAAGTGTTTCTCCACGCAGGCGGCACCATTGTCGAACGCGACCTCAATCCCGGCGAAGTCATCCATGTGGACACGGGTTGCGTGGTTGCCTTTGAAAAGACCGTGGACATGGACGTCAAGTCCGTGGGCGGCATCAAGACCTCCCTGTTCGCCGGCGAAGGCTTGTTTTTCGCCCAACTCACCGGGCCCGGCAAAATTTGGCTACAGTCCCTGCCCTTTTCCCGCCTGGCCGGCCGGATGCTGCAAGCAGCTCCCCAACGGGGCGGCAGCGTTGGCGAAGGTTCGGTGCTCGGTGGCCTGGGCAATCTCCTTGACGGCGACAACTAACTTCTCCACCTTCCAAGCCGATAAGCCCTGGGTTCACGGACTCGGGGCTTTTTTTATCACGAGTTGAGGCGTTGACCCCAAACCCGGATTGGGACTACCCTGGCCGCACCTCTCTTCCCTTGACAACCACGCCCATGAACTCCCTTGATCCCTCCGCCCTGCTCAACGATCCCCTGGCCGCCTTGAGGGATTGTATCGCTGCTTTCCTTGCCACGGACCTGGAAAACACCCTTGGGTTGCAGCCACACGAGCCTGCATGGGAAGAATTCCTCGTGGGCGCTGCCCGGGGCGATGACCCCCTGTTTCTTTCCTTGAAAACCGCAGTGGGGCCCTTCCACTGGACCCCGGCAGAGTTTTTCGCTTTGTATTTCCCAGAATTGAGTGCTGAGCCCCAGGAAATCGCCGTGATCTCTTGGGTCTTGCCGCAACGCGGGCCTGTGCGCATGGACCACCGCAAGGCTGTGAACCGTCCTTCGGAGCGATGGTCGCGCAGCCGCCATTACGGCGAACTCTGCAACAAGGCCCTCAGGACCCATGTGGCCAAGAGCCTCACCAGGACGGGTTTTCCCGCTGCCTCCCCCTGGGACTCGCCCCAGTGGAAACGGTTTCTGAATACGCCCCGGGGACTCGCCTCATCCTGGTCCGAGCGGCATAATGCTTTTGTGTGCGGGCTCGGCACCTTTGGTCTCAGCGACGGCTTAATCACGGAAAAGGGCAAGGCGGTCCGTTTGGGGTCGGTGGTGGCGCGCTTGCCCGTACCCCAAGCGAAAAGGCCCTATGGCGACGATTTCCATGCGTATTGCCTGCACTATTCCCATGGCAGCTGCTCGGCCTGCATGAAGAGGTGTCCCAAAGGCGCTATTTCAGAAAACGGTCATGATAAAAACGCCTGCCAGGCGTTCATTGCCGAAGTGACCCGTCCATTTGTCAAGAACAGGCAGTTGGGCTTTGAAGTGTCTTCTTGTGGTCTTTGCCAGGTAGGAGTGCCGTGCGAGGAAGGGATTCCGGTCCCTGGAAAAGCCGAGCGCCCTGAATAAGGATCAGGGGCCAAGGCCCCTGTCTGATGGATCGCACGCCCACCCGCCCACCCCGCCGCCGTCACGATTCATGCGGGGCATGAATCGCGCCAGCGGCTCATGCTCTCGCTGAAATCCATCCATGGCATCCCCACTGAACTTGGGGAGAAATATAGGAATTACGTCTGCACAACCGGCAAGGTAAAGACAAACACGCTGCCCCGGGGTTCATTGGGCTCAACCCAAATCCGTCCATGGTAGTGGGTAATGATTTCGCGGCAGATAGCCAGCCCTAGTCCACTCCCTTTTTTGGTATGCATCAGAGTGTCGTCAGGGGTGATTTGATAAAACTTATCAAAGACTTTTTCGCTGTTATAATCCGAGATACCTGTCCCGGTATCTGCGACCCGCACTTCCACGAACGTCTCATTTCTCTCGGCGCTGAGAACGATCTCACCTTGTGAGGTGAACTTTGCTGCATTGGTTAAGAGGTTTACCAGCACCTGCATTATACGATCTGGATCCGCATGAACCATCAGCGGTTCGTCTGAAACCTGCACTTGGACACTTAGAGCCTGATTTTGCTGGATTTCCCCTTTAACACTGGTGATGGCCTTGCTGAAAAACTCGCTGAGGGCGAAGTCCTGGTCGCGCCATTCCATTTTTCCGGTCTCGATCCGGGACAGGTCGAGGAAATCATTGATCAGTCTGGTGAGACGCTCACCTTCAAAGGTTATGATTTCCAAGTTGTCGAGAATGCGGTGTGATATCTTTTCGCGGCGTTGACTCTTTTCTCCTTCACCTGCAAAGGCTGTGGTGAAATCCTTGTGGATAAGCTTGGCAAAGCCTAAAATCGAGGTCAACGGCGTACGCAGATCATGGGATACCGTGTTCAGGAACGCGGTCTTGATGTTGTCGATGTCTTGAAGTCGCAAGTAAGCGGATTCCAACTCCTCGGCCTTGCGGCGAAGTTCAGCGGTCCGCTCCTCCACGATCCCTTCCAACTTCAAATTCAAGGCGGCAAGTTCGTCCTGGGCTTGCTTTCTGGCGGTGATGTCTTGGATCATCCAGACCACCCCCTTGCCCATGTCAGGCTCCGAAGAACTGTCAATGGCGCTGCCGGACAAGGTCACCCAAACAGGTACACCATCCTTGCGGACAAACTGATACTCCAATGCAACCCGTTCTCCCTGGCTGAGCCGCCCGTAATTCAGTTCGCCAAAATAGTGAAAACTTTCAGGGGTCGCGTGCAACAATCGGGCGCTGCTTCCAAGAATCTCTTCTGAGGTCTTGTAGCCAAAAATGTCCAAAAGGCGTTGGTTGACCTTGCGCACCCGCCTGTCTTCCAAAAGCATTATCCCTACTTGGCTGCTGTCGAAAATGGACTGCAGTTCTTCCAGGGCGTTGAAGAGCTCGCGCTGGGCCCGGCGTCTCAGTAAAATGTTGAACCCCATGACCACGATGAGCACGGACATGAATACGAAAGCGGCAACTGCTATCCATATCTCCGACTTGTAGAGCTGGTAAAAAGACTCGGGCTGATTGACGACGATACGGCCCTGGGGAAGATCGCGGGGGTCTACTCCTGCGGAGACCAAGGGGCCGTAGTCAAACATGTAGTGATTGGGGCTTTCCACGACCCTGGGCATTGTTGAAATATCTCGCCCATGGATGATCTCCTTGGCAAGGCGTCCAGCTTCAAGTCCTTGAAAATAGCCGCTGGTAAGCAGACCACCGACCACGCCCCTTCCGAGAATCACGTCCCAGGCGCAATACACGGGCACATGAGCTGCCTCGGCCAAATGTTCCACTACCGCGTCACTGTCGTGGTAGACGCCGTTTCTGTCCTGATAGAAGAAAACATAGTACACAAGGCTGCCCCGGGTCAGGCCGCTGACTTCCCTCACCAACTCGTCCAAGGTCAGGTTATCAAGAACCACCAATTCGACTGCGTCCGGAAAATGCCCCTCCAAGCTGTCAAGGGCCTCGCGGACTATCTGCCCTGTCACTGTTCTATCCATGACCACGTAAACGCGGCGGGTCTCCGGATGGAGCCGAAGGGCCACATCAATGCCGCCTTGGATATCAATGGTCTCAGTGACGCCAATAATGCCCTCATCTCCTTTGAGATCATCCTCGGTGATAAAATTGGCGCCGCAAAAAACAATGGGCGTTTCCGGAAAAAGTTCGGCCCTGGCTTCCCTAACAAAACGCAAGGCATGGTCATCGGCTGTGAGCACTACGTCCAAGTCCATGCTGCTGTATTTCCGCAAGAATTCATCCCGGAGCGCAACAAGGTGCTCCTCGGTGGAAAAGCGTTTGGTGTCCATGTACTCGACCATGAGGTCGAGAGTGGAGATGTCGTGCAGGCCGTCCCTGATGCCGCGTTCGATGTCGTCGGACCATTTCAGGCCGGGATGGTAGGAACTGATGAACAATGCGCGGGTAACGTTCAGCCCGTCGCCTTCGCCTTGCGCCCCAGCCGGGGAAGCGAGTATCGCCATCACAAGTTACAGGAAGAGTACCAGTGTTCCCTTACGAACACCACTCTTAGGGCTCCCAACGTTGATTGCTGGAAGTGTGCTGATAGGCTCCCCCCATTTATTCCTATGTGTCCAGAATATCATGATACTACACATAGGAATGAAGAAAAGCAATCCACGCTGAGAAGGTTGCATGGACAGCCCTGCTTCCCTCCGGCCCGGGAAGGTCCTGGAGAGTAGGGCGGCAGGAAAACAGCACGCGCCTACATACCTGGCTGAGATACCTGCCTATTCAGAGTCTCTTGAAGCTCCGGGCAACTCGTCAAGTAACAGCAGATTAATCTCCAAGCGCGACAAGTTGACTTCCTCGAGTTCCACGCCCACAACTTGGCCGAGCTTGAAGCGGCGGCCCGTGCGCTGTCCGATGATCTCCTGGCGTTCGGGGAACAGAGCGTAGTAATCGTCGGTCAGGCTGGAGAGCCGGACCAAGCCCTCGGCCATGACCTCGCGCAACTCCACCCAAAAGCCAAAGTCCGCCATGGAGTTGACCACCCCGGTAAACTTATGCCCGATTTTGTCGCGTAGGAACAACGCCGTGATCCGCTTGAGGATTTCCCGCTCCGCTTCCATGGCTTTGCGTTCCGTCTCTGAGAGATGGTCCGCGATCTTTTTCAGCCCTTTGGGGCGCTCCACCGGGCCTTGGGCCAGGGCCGCCTTGATGGAGCGGTGCACTACCAGGTCGGCGTAGCGGCGAATGGGCGAAGTGAAGTGGCAGTACAAAGGAGAAGCCAAGCCGAAGTGGCCTGTGTTCTTGGGGGAATACGAGGCCTGCATCATGGTGCGCAGGGTGAGGCGATTGACCATGTATTCGAGGTCCGTGTCCTGGGCCGCGTGCAGCAGGTCTTGCAAGGCGCGGGGCGTGGCGGCCTCGGGCACGTCCTCGGCCAGGTCGGTCCTGATCAGCAGCCGGAACAAGGCCTCCACTTTATCTGGATCCGGAGGCGGGTGCACACGGAACAGGCAGGGAAATCCGCGTGTGGACAGGAACTCGGCCACAGCCTCGTTGGCCGCGATCATGAACTCCTCGATGATCTGGTGGCCGAAATGGCGGACCTTGGGCCGGATGTCCGCGACTTCTTCGGTTTCCCCGTAAAAATTGAATAGAATCTCGGGCTCGGGCAGATCAAAATCGAGGCTGCCTCGCTCGGTGCGGCGCTGATGGATCTGGCGGGCCAGTTTCTCGGCTTGCTCCAGCATGGGCAAGACTCCGGCGATGTTCTCGCGCTCTTCCCGGTCGCCCTGGAGCAAGGCCCGGTTGACCTGGGCGTAGGTCAAGCGAGCGTGGCTGTGGATCACGCCGGGATAGATGGCGGGTTCGCCGGGCATGCCGTCGCGGGTAAAGGGGATTTCCGCGACCATGACCATCCGGTCCACCTTGGGGTTGAGGCTGCACAACCCATTGGACAGGGCCTCGGGAAACATGGGTTCCACGGAACGGGGGAAATAATACGAGTTGCCTCGCTCGCGGGCCTCCCGGTCCAGGGCCGAACCCGGGGGCACGTAGTGGGAAACGTCGGCAATGGCCACCCAGAGCCTGAATCCGTCGTCCTCGGGCTCCACGTAAATGGCGTCGTCAAAATCCTTGGCCCGCGCGCCGTCAATGGTCACAAAGCCCATGTGGCGCAAATCCTGGCGCTCGCCGTACTCCTCTGGCGAGGGTTCCTTGGGCAGGGCCTCGGCCTGGCGCAGCACGGACTCGGGAAACTCAATGGGCACGGAGTGGTTGATCTTGACCAATGCCTCTTGCACATCCACGTCGTCTTCCGCGCCCAGGGTCTCCAGGAGTTCGCCGGCCCACAGATCGCGTTCCAGCTTCTCACCCACGCGCACCAGGGCCACCTGGTCCATGGACAGGCCCTTGGCCTCGACCATGAGTTGGTAGTCCTGGCGCGGGTCCGTGGGCAGGAACAGCCAGTGGCTGCCCACCCTTTTCACCGCCCGTGCGGCCAGGGACTCGGCTCCCCGCTCCAGCACGCGCACGATCCTGCCTTCGGAGCGCTTGCCCGTGCGCACGGGCAGGACCGCGACCACGACCCGGTCACCGTGGCGGGCGTCGCCAAAATTGTCCGGGCTGACAAAAATATCGCTGCGCCGCTTGTCGTCGCAGAGCACGAAGCCCACGCCCGAGCGCTGCACCTCCAGCTTGCCCGAGACCTGGCTCATGCCCTCGGTCAAGCCGTAGGCTCCGCGTTTGAGGCGAATGATCCGGCCCTGGCGCACCAGATCGTTCAGCACTTGGCGCACCTCGTCGCGATGATGCTTGGGCAGGCCCAGGGCCCGCATGATCTCGCCCCGGCTCAGGGGCCGCTTGGCCTGCTTGAATATCCTCAGCACGGCCTGGGCGTCGAACTCGCCGCGCCGTTTCTTTTTACGGGCCATGAACCGTCTCCTTCAGGGTTTGCCATGTGCTTTCCCACCACTGGGGAAAAGAGCCCTCAGGCCCCTCATGAAACCGAAGCTCTGGGACAAGGGAATACAGGGGCTTGCGCCAGGCGAGCCCAACGAGCTTAACCGCGTCCTTGGGCGTGCACACGGCGATCTCGGCTCCTTGCCGCTCCATTTTGACTTCAAGTTGCGCCACATCGGCCTGGGAAAAGGGATGGTGGTCGCGGTGGACAACTCTTTCCATTGGGGGCGCTCCCATGGCTTGGTGTGCCGACGCAGCTACCTGGCCAGGCCGGGCCACGGCCGTGACCAGAATATACTGACGCGTCTTGAGGTCTTCGTGACACTCAGGTCCAGCAACGTGACGTATTGCCTCGGACTCCAGGGAAAAGCCAAACACAGGAGCTCCAAAGCGCGCCAAACGCTTCTTTGCCATTGGAACAAGGTCCTGAAACTCCTGCGGAAAAGACTTGATGAGAAAGGCGTGGGCACGGGCCAAGGCAGCGGAACTTTCCCGCCACGGCCCACAGGGGACCACTCGGTTCCAATGCTGTTCCAAATCAAGTGGATGGAGCAGGACCAGGTTGCAGTGGCGCTGCACGGCCAAGTGCTGCATGCCGTCGTCCAAGACAACGAGGTCCGGGGAAAACTGCTGCTGGACCCAGGGGCCGGAGCGCTTGCGCACGGGGTCCACCACCACGCGGGCATGGGGTGCGGCGCGGGCCAAAAGAAGGGGTTCGTCCCCGGACTCCTGCCAGGGGCTGTCCTGGGCCACGAGATAAGGAGTGTGGGGCGGCTTGCCGCCATACCCCCGTGTAAGCACGGCAGGCGTAAGCCCTTGCCTCCCGGCCCAGGCCAGGAGCCAGCCCGTGAGCGGCGTCTTGCCGCTGCCGCCCCAGGAAATATTGCCCACACTGACGCAGGGAACCGTGGGAGAGTAGCAGGAGAAAAGGCCGCGAGCATAACTCGCGGCCCGAATGCGCATGATTTGGCCATAGGCCCAGCCCAGGGGCCGCAGCAAGGAAAGAAGGCTACTCAGGGCACACGCTCGCGCACGTGCTGGTGATGGATTGGTCAAGAGCGGTCATCTTGGCCTCGTCGAATTGGCCTTGCAGGGCTTCGGCCTGGGCCACGAGTTCCTCGATCCTGGCTTGGTCCTCGGCTTGGGCCGCTGCTTCCAGTTGGTCCATGAGGCCGAACATTTGCAGGATCAAGCCCACTTCTTCCTCGCTGAGTTCGTTGAACATGACGTCCACGCCACATTCGCAGCAGGCCAGGGGCTCGCCTTCGCTCGCACAGATGTCGATGAGTTCCTGGCGGGCGTCTTGGGCGGATGCAGCCACGGCCAGGACAAGAAACATGAGGCACGTCAGGGTAGTCATAATTGTTTTCACGGGTATCTCCTTGAAAATTTCATGGTTGGTCGGCCCGGCTATCCACGCGTGTATCAGCCCCGGCGGGCCGCTGTCCAGCGGACGGGTTTTTCGTATCTCCTTTTCATAGCAGGGTTGTATGAACGTGTCATGATGGGAAGCCGACTTTCCCAACAAAAAAAGGGCCGCGACATGTCGCGGCCCTGGAAAACGTTGTCAAGGAAGGTAATTACTCCCTGCCGCCAAGGAGCCTGAGCAGCATGAGGAACAGGTTGATGAAGTCCAGGTAGAGCCTGAGCGCGCCCATGATGGTGGCTTTTTTAACAGCAGCGTCACCAGCGCCGTCAGTAGTCTGGCCCATGATCTTGAGCTGCTGGGTGTCGTAGGCGGTGAGGCCGGTGAACACGATCACGCCGATGATGGAGATGATCCAGCTCATGGTGGAGCTGCCGATGAAAATGTTCACCACTGAGGCGATGATGATGCCGAGCAGGCCCATGAACAAAAAGCTGCCCCAACTGGTGAGATCCTTCTTGGTGAGCAGGCCGTAGGCGGACATGGCCGCGAACATACCGGCAGTGGCGATGAAAGCCTGGAACACGGCGGCCTTGGAGTAAAAAAGCAGGATCGCGCCAATGGTGAGGCCGTTCAAGGCGCTGTAGAGCAAGAACAGTCCCATGGCCACGGCTGGATTCATTTTATTGATGAGAAAGGACAAGCCCATGACCAATCCAAGTTCAGCGAAAATCAACACATACAGCATTGTCGGGTTGGCTTCGTAAGGAAAACCCGAACCAAACAGAAACTGTTTCAGCCCCAAACTCTGGTCCACGCCAAAAGCGAGCAAGGCAGTCACGCCCAGGCCAAGGGTCATCCACAAATACACCCCGCGCATGAAGGCGTTGACCACCTCGGTGCGGGGGCGCGCCATGGTCTGGCTTTGATACTGAGATTGATATTGTTGCATGTTTTCCTCCGGGAAATGTGTTCTCTTCACAACTTTCCAATATAATAATGTCCCCGGCTCTTGGCAAGGGACCTCAACCCCTTACCCCGCGCCCTTGGCGAACTCCATGCCCCAGCGGAACAGGCTGAACACGAGCAGGGTCCCACCCTCCCAGCGGCCGATTGACCAGCCCGAGCGGATAAAGACCATGACCGTGCAGGTCGCGCCCACCAGCACGTACATGGAGATGAGCGAGGTCTCTTGCACGCCGATGGGCCTGAGCAGGCAGGTCAAGCCGAGCACGCCCGCGAAATTGAAAAAATCGCTGCCAATGAGGTTGCCGAGCAGCATGTCGTTCTTCTTTTTGAGGGATGCGGCCAAGCAGGTGACCAACTCGGGCAGGGACGTGCCCGCGGCCACGATGGTCAGGCCGATGACCCAGGAACTCACGCCCAGGGCCGTGGCAATGCTCGACGCCCCTTCCACCAAAAAATCACTGCCAATTGCGATGCCCGCGAAACCCAGGGCCAGTTTGGGATAATCCTTCCAGGTGGCGGCGCGTTCCCCGCCCTGGTCCGGGATTTCAATGGGACCGGCGGTTTTGGGCGCGGGAGCGTGGCCCATTTCCGCCACCTTCTTGGCCCGGTCCGCCATGCGCTTGCCCAGGTAAAGCAAGAACCCGAGATAGCCGCAAAACATAACCAGCAGCAATATCCCTTCAATGCGTTCCAGCCGGAGATCAAGAGCCATGACCGTGACCAGGGTAGTAATGGCCAGGAGCATGAGGCCGTCACGGTAGAGAATGGTCCGGTGGGTGGGAATGGGGCGAATGAGCGCCATGAGGCCCAGGATGATGCCCAGGTTGAAGAAATTGGAGCCCACCACGTTGGCCAGGGAAATGTCCTCCAGCCCCTTGAACGCGGCCGTGGCCGTGACCAGGAACTCCGGGGCCGAGGTACCCAGGGCCACGATGGTCAGGCCGATGACCAACTCGGAGACGTTGAATTTGCGGGCGATGGCCGAGGCCGAGTCCACGATCCAGTCCGCACCGACCCAGAGCATGGCCGCGCCTGCGATCACATAGATGAAGTCGAGATAATGCATTGCGCCCTATTAAGGCAAAAGGTTGCCAATTATATTAAAATGTTATGGCTGATTTTGTAGCACAACTTTTCAAAATAAGTCGATAACAGCCTCATTTTGTGCTACATCCATCTGTAGCACATCAAAAACTGCCAACTTTTTCAACCGCTTGCCGTTTAGCCCTGTCGAGAATGTGCTGGTAATGCTCTTGGATAGTGGCAACGTCAGAGCCCATGACACTTGCTACGCTGCCAGGATCCGCTCCAGCAGCCAGGGCCTGAGTGGCAAAGTAATGCCGCATGTCGTAGGGTCTGAGCCTCCGAGAAATTCCCGCATCCTTCACAGCCTTCCGCCAGCTTCGGATAACTGTCTTGACCGGCTTTCCGCCCCAACGAATAATGGGCCCGCTCATGGGACGGCCATCATCCTCGTACCATGCCTTGAGTTTTAGAAAAAGTGCTGGGTGGATGGGGATTGTACGCTGCTTTATCCCGCCCTTCTTGGCAGACTCCAGCCAAATCTCCTGGGTGTCCCAGTCGATATGCTCCCAGGATATTTGATACAACTCCGAAGCACCAGGTCGTGCCCCGGTCCAGCACCCGAGGTAGATCGCTCGCTGGAGGTGAGGTCGCGCATTGGCCAAAATCGCCTTTGCCTCAGCGGCAGAGGGTGGCCTGATCACCTCGTAGTCGTTGGGAAGCCTCCTTACCTTGGGGGCCTGCTCCTCCAGGATGTAGCGAAGGATCGCCCGCACAATATTGAGGCGACGATTAATCGTGGCGTTCTTATTCCCCTTATTTTGGGAAATCGTGATCAGCTTGTTGATCTCATCCTTGCCGATTCTATCCACCTGTAAATGGCCTAGGACGGGGATTACTCCCACATTGAGATGGGAGAGGTCATGCAGCTTTGTGGTTTCGGCCATCTCACCGCCCCTTTCTTTGTAGTACTTACGAACAGCATCAACAAAGGTCAGGTGCTTCGACGGGGTAGCGGGGCGTGGGCCGAATCGCTTTGTGTGCTTGCGTTCCGCCTGCCAAAGCTCCGCCTCCTCCCTAGTCAGGAATAGTGCGGTCTTTTCCTTGCCGTCCTCACGATACTTGACGGCCCACTTATCTCGGAGCTTGAAGGCCATGCTGGGCATTATAGGCTGAAGTGCCCTTGAGTCAAGGTAGTGACTTATTATGAGAAGCGACCCCAATGAATTTCGCTCATACCCTCTTCATTATAAAATTCGGAGTATTCTTCATATCGAGTCCTCAATGACCACGGCCTCTTGGAGGTGCGTGACCTGGACCTGCGCGAGGCCAATAAATGGAAGGCTGGACACCTGCTTGACGCCCTGGAGTATGACATCATGATGGCCGCCGAGAGCTGTCAGCCATTCACCAAGACCGGCCAGAACGACCCCCATGCCAGGAGAGAGGAGTTGTCTGCCGAGATCCGCGATCTTGGTAGACACAAGCTCGAAAGCCTTGCCCAAGAGCGTCTTGAACTTGGTAGGGTCAAGGGGTGTGTCGTTAAGAGAAGCCGGGTCAAGAATTGGCTCGACGTTCCCGGCGGTGACTTTGCCAATGGTCTCGGTGAGATAGTGGTTGGTTCCCAAAATGACGTTTCCAAAGAGGTTGAAGAAAACTAGTGGTTTAGCCAGCCTTTCCAAAACAGCATTTCCAACCTTTCCACCCTTCCCGTGGAAACGTCTGGAAAGGTGGAAATCCTGGAAACGGCTGGAAAGGCTGGATCCGTGAAACCCGTGAAACCTTACAGCCATGCGGATTTAACCTTTCCGGAAACGCTGGAAGAAAAATGTCGGGTAACTGTTTGAATTAACGTGAGAAACAACCTTTCCAAAAACCTCCCCCTATAGGGGGGGGTGGGGTTGGAAATCACCCCACCTCCCTCCCTATGAAAAGAGGGGACACAAACCAGGAGTGGAAAAGTATGGAATTGCATTTACTGTGCCCGCTGCGGAGCTTCAACTACTGCGACTCCGACTGCACCCTTTGGGATGACGAGAACCATCGATGCATCAAGGTCACCCGTGCCAAGGCTGCCGACCTCATGGAGAGTGAACACAAGCTCGCCACCGAGCAAACCCTCACCACCCTGGAGGCCCCAAGGTGACCAGAGTCGTTCATGGAATCTTTCGCCCTAAACGTTTCAACTGGAGATAAACTGCCATGGGGTGTCCCTTAACACATGGAGTACCCGGCACAGAAACCGACTGCGATTTTTTCAGCCAATTACTAGCAGGTGCAGGATGTGTGAACCTACCAAAACCTCAGAGCATATCGCTGAAGCAATTGAGTGTGGCTTCGCTCACATGGAGGAAAGAACATTTCGGCTGATCGAGACGCTTGCGGTGTAGGTAAGCATTTGGGAAAGCAGAGTTATTCAATCCAGACAAAAAACTTGATGTTATCTTAACCAGTTGGAGGTGTGCCCTCTGAGGCTCTAAAATGGGATTCTACCGGGCGCTCCAAAGGTCCTTACTCAGATCAGGGCGGAACAACATTTGCCCTTAATGAGGAATTATGAGCCAATTAAGGCCATGTAGAGGAAAGGCATCCGAGTTAAGGGAAAGCGTGTCTGGAGTTCTTCTCCGGCGGGATTGTTGATGAAAAAAGCCCACCGTTTCCGATCAGCGGCCTCAAGATATGGGGCGGCCAGATCCGTCGCCTACTTCGGTGGGCAGT
>QZKZ01000347.1 GCA_004796465.1 Desulfovibrio sp. | reverse complement strand
GGCCTCCACTGTCCGGGCTGCGGCGCGGGGAGGGGGCTGCACCGGCTTCTGCACGGAGATATTGTTGGGCTGCTCAACGCCAATCTTCTTGTGGCCGTGCTGCTGCCCATACCGGCGTATTACGGCTCGGGCGCCCTTTTGCGGGCGTCTGTGGGAAAAGGACTGCCCAGGCCCAACATGAGGATCAACTTGGGGTGGCTGGTGTTGGGCATGGTCCTGGTGTTTTGGCTGCTGCGCAACCTGCCCTGGTTTCCCTTTACCTGGCTCGCGCCTGTGTAGCTATTCCACAACCACGGCGAACTCGGGCGCGTTTTGGATCTGCTTTTTCACCCAGCACAGGTCCACGGCCCGGACAATGGCGTCCCGGTACTTGTCCGGAAACTCCTCGGGCAGGGCCAAGTTGAGGGTAATCTTGTCCAGATTGCCCTTGGCGTCCTTGACCAAGTTCATGTTCACGCACAGGCCCTGGGTGGGAATGTCGCGCTTTTCGCAAAAGGCCAAAGCGTAAAACCCGCCGCACGCGGCTATGGACGCCAGAAAAAGTGTCGAGGGTTCAGGGGCCGAGCCCTGGCCGCCTGATTTCACGCCCTGGTCCGTGGCCACGGTGAAACCGTTGATGTCTACGTCCACCTTGCGACCGCCGGGAAAGGAGACGGTAATGGGTTCGTTGCTCATAGAACCTCCTTGCTCTCCGTAAAACGGCCATGGGCTGCGATCGCGCAGGCGCCATGGCCGGTTTCCTCCATCGTGCCCCCGGGCTCTTGGTCCGAGCCTTGGGGACTCCATTGACGGCTACGCCCCTTCGGGCCAAGAGTACCCCTCTTCCTTGTCCAGAATCCGGCCCTCGGCCACCATTTCGCTGAACACGCGCTTCATGGTCTCCAATTCGTCGGCGTCCAGGACCTTGCGGGCTTCATCCATGAGGTAGTCCATGGGCAGCACATCGGCCTTGCCGCGCTTGAACAGAGCTTCAATGTAACGGGGGTAGAATTCAGCGGTTTTAGCCATTGTCGCCTCCTTGCGTGGTGTCGCTTTCCGTGTCGGTGAACTCGTCCAAATCGAGGGTTATGGTATAGAGCATGCGCTCGAAAAGGGGCAGAAAGGTGTTTCTGTCCGCCGTGGGGGTCGCGCCAAAGGCCATGCCCAAATACATGCCGTTTGGCAAGGGCGTTGTCACATGGCAAGCCAGCAAAAACATTTCCGCATTGACCACTTCAAACAGCTCGACGGTGGTTCCAGTGACCTCCACCTCTCCCAGGCTGTTGACCGTATCGCCTTGGGCCTCGAACTTGGCCCGGGAAAAACCTTGAGGGTCGAAGCCCGCGGCAAAGGTGAAGTCGTCGGCAAGTTCCCCGGTGCTTTCCGCCTCTTCAGGGCTGTACGAAATAAGGTACAGCCGCTGTGTGGCCACGACCTCCACCCACTGGGGCGGCGCCCACACCGTCAGCCCTTGCCAGCGAAACTCCACCCAGTCGTCTCCCGGCCCTGGCCCCACGGCCCGGGCCGGGATCGCCAACAATATCAAAACCATACACATCCAAAAAGCATGGCGCATGCAGTACCCACCTTGTTGCACTCTTCTCCATCGCATTGAATTGTCAGCCTTTGGTTCCATGTCACCGCGATTTTGGCAAGTCTCATAATACACCGCAAGAATATTGTCGCTATCCCTATACTACACCTACCGTTTGTCCCATTCTCGCCACCGGCGCGTCACATGGCCGTCATTGCAGCAGCTTAGATGCATTCGTGGGGGACAGCTTATTCACAGGAAGTACTTTCACCTTTTTCGAGCTGTTTTCGGAAAGCACTTTGGCAACCCCAGGCGTATATCTCCAATTGTGCCGGCACGGGCTTGGACGTTTCCTCTTGACTGGGTGCCGAGCCGGTGGAGTCAAGGAGCATCTCCATGCAAGGCCCGACTCATCCCCAGGATCCCACGACCACACTCCCGGAAGACGGGTGTACCATGGATGATTTCCCCAAAAACCACACTGCCTGCAACCTTCTCTCCCGCCAGGGGCTGGAGAGGCTCAACAGCTTGGCCCGTGGCAGTACCTGCTGCCTGATCACCGTTGAAGCCGGAGATTTTTTCGACTTGGTTTCCCTGTCCGGGGAAGAAGCCGGCTTCGCTTTGTTGGAAACCATCTTGGAGGAGACCAAAAAACAAATCCCCCAACACTTCCAAGGCGCCGAGATCATGCTGGCCGAGCAGGCCGGGCTATCCTGCTATCTCCTTCTGCTTGCTTTGCCTGAATACAATCCCGTGGCTTTTTTCAATACCTACCCCTCCTTCCGGTTCACCATCCAGGAGCATATCAACGACGGCTTGACCAACACCTTGGGCCGCCACGCCATGGTCCTTATCGGCGCGTCGCTTATTAAGCGCGAAGGAAACAACGGCATGGACCGCGCCTTGCTCAAGGCCTTGTGTGAGGCCCAACGCCTGGCGAGGATCAAGACCGATTCCGAACACTTCACCCTGCACCGTGACTTCCGCACCATTGTCAACCAGGAGCAGGTCGACATCGTGTTCCAGCCCATCTTCAACTTCACCAATGGGGATATTCATGGTTGGGAGGCCTTTACGCGAGGACCCGAGGCCAGTCCTTTCCATGACCCGGAAATGCTCTTTGGCTTTGCCCAACAAGCCAACGAAGTCCTGGCCTTGGAAAAACTGTGCCACAGGAAGGCCATCCGCAACTTTGGCCCCGCAGTCCAGGGCAAGCGTTTGTTCCTCAATGTCCACCCCATGTCCCTGTGCGCCGAGGAGTGCATCTTTGAACACGCTGCCAAGCTCCTCAATGCCATGGAACTTTCTCCGGATAACGTGGTCTTTGAATTTTCCGAAAAGCTCAACCAGCACAACTCGGATCTGTTGGTGCGCAAATTGGATGTCTGCCGCAACCACAACTTCAGCGTGGCAGTGGACGACGTGGGAGCCGGGTTCTCCAGCCTGCAACTCCTGTCGTTGATCCGCCCGGACTTCATCAAAGCCGACATTTCCCTTGTGCACGGCATAGACGTCAATCCCCTGAAACGGACCATTGTCGAGACCCTGGTGCTCCTTGCCGACAAGTTCGGCGGCCGGGTCGTGGCCGAGGGCGTGGAATCGGAAACCGAATTCTCCTCCCTGGTCTCCATGGGGGTCCAAGCCGGCCAAGGACACCTCTTTGCCTTGCCTGCCAATCCTCGGCCCCACAAGCGCATCGACATCCCTGCCAAGGCTTCCTACCAGGAAGTCAGCGGTGGCGAACTCAAGTGTTTGACGCCCATTGGCGACATCACCCAGGAGACCCTGGTGGTGGACCAAGACACCCTGGTCAGGCGCATAAAAGAGGTGGAAGGGGATCGGCCGCCCATGTCCAGCATGGTTATCGTGGACAGGGAAAAGCGGCCCATGGGCCTGCTCATGAATTACAATTTGGACAAGCGGCTGGGCACGAAATTCGGCATCTCGCTCTACTACGACAGGCCCGTGTACCGGATCATGGACCCCAACCCCTTGCGGGTTGACGTTTCCCAGCCCATTGAAGACGTGGCCCGGGCCGCCATGAACCGAGACAATGAAAAAATCTACGACGACATCATTGTGGTGGAAAATGGAATCATGATCGGCACGGTCTCGGTACAAAAAATGCTCGACACCTTGACCCAAGTCCAGGTGGAACTGGCCAAGGGCTCCAATCCCCTCACAGGCTTGCCGGGCAATGTGGCCATTGAGCAGGAAATTGAACGCCGCATGCGCCACAAGATTCCTTCGTCCATCATGTACCTTGATCTGGACAACTTCAAAATCTACAATGACAAATACGGATTCAGCAACGGGGACAAGGTCATAGTATTCACCGCCGGGGCCATCAAGGAAGCCACCACCCGCGAAGGCGGCCAAGACGACTTTGTCGGCCACATTGGCGGCGACGATTTCATCATCATCACGGACAGTTCGCGGGCCGAGCCCATTGGCCAAGCCGTGGCCGCATCCATGGAAACCCATATCCCCGAATATTACTCCGAGGAAGACCAAAAGGCAGGATTTATCGAGGCTACCGGCCGCGACGGCAAGGTCGGACATTTCCCCTTGGTCACCGTATCCATCGGCATCCTGGACGTGGAGTTCCAGCGCCCCTTTGCTTTGAAGGAACTGGGCCACAGAGCCGCTGAGGTGAAAAAATTCGCCAAGACCAAGCCAGGCAACTCCATTGTCCGGGACCGCCGCGCACCGCTCGGTGCTGAAGAGGCCTAAGCCCGGCCTTTGTCTCAACTCATCCACTACGACGCAAGGGGGCCGAGGAAGGCCCCGGCCCTGTATGCGGTCGCGGCAAGGAGCAAGCCTCCCGCGTTACGAACGAACGTAACACGCAGGCAGCACTCAATTGCGCCGCACCAATGACGGTTGAGAGAATTTCCGGCTCCAAACACGGAAGCCGGGCAAAGTGGGATGAGAAGGACGCTTGCTAGCAGATCATGGCATAGTCGGGGTCTTCCAGGACCTGGCGGCCCTTATCCGTGAGCACCAATCCGCGAACGTTTCCCGAACGCAGTTGGAACTCGGCCTCGCTGACGCAACCCCTCACAAGAAGCGTGTCCAAGAGATCCTTGTTGCAGCTTTGCAAGACCCACTCGGGCATCATGCCCTGATACAGGTCGACCTTGGTAAACGACTGCACTGCATACAAAAATGCCAGCATCTTTTCCCGTTCAAACATGATCGCACCCATCAAGTAAAAGGTTTCCCCTTGCGTTGTGCATAATACTTGAACTGAACACCATGTCAACGGCCCAACAAATACAACAAACACCTAAAATACTGGAAAATCATGCCTTGGGAAGGATGCCCCCAGCCGGCTGAACCTAAAGTTGGAGGACGGGTTCACACACGAGCAGGAAACAAGGAGAGCCGTTTTTTCCTGGACTCATCCTTTTGATTGGCCTTGGATACATACAAACGGCAGAATTTGCGCAAGCGCAGGTCGAGATCGTGCAGGGTCTCCTCACCGCTGGCCACGTTGCCGCACATCTCGTTGACATGGGAGCATCGTTCGCATTTCCTCAACTGCACCCGAAGCGCATCATAATAATCCAAATCAAAGGGCATAGTGCTCAACTCCCGGGGGTGCTGGGTTGGGCGTCTATCCAAAGCCGCAAGTGCCATATCTTGTTTATGGCATATGTAGTAATCCAATATGACGGGAGTATTTCAAGCGCGTAACGATTACGGCACGCACCGAGGACAGGAGCCACCGCACAGGGGGCTGGTCAAAAATCCTCTAAAAAGTTAGACAGTTAAGCCGCAGAAATGAAGATCGTTACTGACAAGGAAAATAAAAGCAGCATACATTTTTCTGCATGCTGCTTGTCAAGACAATTGCACTGGTAACAGTAAAATGGGGTAAATACCAAAGGGGGTGCATCACACCCGAATTCAGTGATCCTCAACGTTCCTCAGCTTGCCGTCCGGACCGAATTCCAACATCAAGCGGTCAGCCCACTTACCGTACCAATAATACATAGTACCACCATCGGGCAATTCTTGGGAGCTTCGTTCTTCGCCGTACTCCTCAACCGCATCAGCGTAGGTCCAATTGTCCAAGCGGGATTCCCAATTAACGCCGCCGCCGCAGGACACAGCCACAACAAGACACAGACATACGGAAACAAACAACTTGTACATGCTCAAGCACCCTTGTGTTGTGAGTTGGCGAGTATCAGGCAAGGACCATACGGTAAAAATTCTCGGAACAAAAGGGGAAAACACCCGGACCGATTGTCAGCCTCTTCTTACTGGAATCCTTGCGGATCCACGCGCAAGCCAGCCAAAACTTGTTCAAACACGGGCAAATCCACCAGAGGGTCCTGTTCCCCGGACAAGGCAAAAACCACGCCCAGGTACCGGCCGTCAGGCATGGGGTCGCCAATGGACACCATCCGTAAAAAGGTCCGGCCATTGGCGCCAAGGACCTCGGCCTCAAGCCCGTCAACGGTAACAGACCCCAGGGAATCCACGGCCAGGTCGTAGCGGTCGCCGACGTCCTGGGCGGTCAATGGCGCATCCTCCAAGCCCACGCCAAAGGTCAGTTCAGGATCGTTCCCTTGCATGCGACCGCCCAAGACCAAGGCCTGTGGCGAATTCTCCCGGATCTCCCAATCTTGGGGCGCGGCCACAGTCACGCCTTGCCAGGTGAACTCAGTCCAAGCCTCGGGATAGCCGGCCACGTCCCGGGTGCATACGCTTCCCCAGATACGGCATTGGTCCAAATCCTGGCCGCAACCGGCATAGGCCTCGGCAATGGCTCCCCCCAAGTCGCTGCCCTCGGCCGAGGACCACAGAGACCGGCCATCCCCGGCCAGGGCGATGCACCCTCCCACCGAGGTCTGGACCACGCGGCAGTCATCCTCGCCGCACGCGGCCAAAGCCGAGGTCACAGCGGACATTTGGTCGGCTTGGTCATTGCTCAAGCCAATG
>QZKZ01000101.1 GCA_004796465.1 Desulfovibrio sp. | reverse complement strand
GGGTGGTTTTCGGCAGCGTTGCTGCCCATTATCAGAATGCAATCACTGTTTTTGATGTCGATCCAGTGATTGGTCATCGCGCCGCGTCCGAACGACTCTGCCAGAGCCGCAACAGTAGCGCTGTGTCAAATACGTGCCTGGTGCTCGATATAAAACAGGCCCAGGCTCCTGAGCATGGCTTGGTACGTCCAGCATTCCTCGTTGTCCATGGCTGCGGACCCCACCGAAGCCATGCCGTCGCAACGATTGACCAATTTCCCGTCAGCATTGGTCGTGGTGAATGTGGCGTCGCGGGTGTCCTTGATGCGGCGGGCAATGGTGTCCAGCATCCAGTCCCAGCTTTTTTCTTCCCACTGGTCGCTGTTGGGCGCCCGGTACAGAGGCTTGGTGACCCGGCGTTCGTTCTCGGTCAACTGCCAGCTTGCCGCGCCCTTGGCGCACAGGGAGCCTTCGTTGATGGGGTGGTCCGGATTGCCCTCAACGTTGATGGCGCGTTTGGTGTTGGTGTCGGTGTGGACCACCAGGCCGCAGCCCACGGCGCAGTAACAGCAGATCGACGTGGTGGCCTTGGCCTCGGTAATGGAGAGGGTCGCGGCGTGGGCAACGCCTTTGCCGAGGTCAAAGCCGAGACCTCCAAAGGCGGATGCCGCGGCCGTGGCCATCGACATTTTGAGGAAAGATCTTCGATCAAGTTTCATGCCTACTCCTTTCCTTGGGTGTGTACGTACTCAACCAGCGCGAATTTCCCTTCCCAGAAGCACCTGCAGCTCGTACCCAAAAGCTTGGACGACCATGGGCAGGGGGAGACTCCTGCCCATGGCCTCGGGCGGCGTGGTGAGGCGCATATCCACCGCCTTGTCCAAAAGCTTTCCCAGGTCGAGCCCCAGGCCGAAGAAGGGAACCTTCGCGGCCCTAGCCGATGGGGTGTGTGAGACGTGTTGCATGTTCATGACCTCTTGCCATTGGGAAGATGAAACGGGGTAGGCCGAGTATTACACGACCTGGAAGTTGGGGAGCAAAACAGGGGGTGGGCGACTTACCCAAGATTTGGCACAAAGGCGCAGAGATACTCCACGAGCTGGGCGAACATGTCCTGCTGGCGGGAGTTGTAGCGGAATTCCAGCTCTTTGATGTACAGGGGAAAACGTTCGTTGGACACGCCTTTGTACCGCTTGAGCCGTTCACGGGAATAGGGCCAGAAACCCTTGGAGGAGTCCACGGACAAGCCCCGGTCCAGGTGCTTTTGGGGGTGGTGCTTACGCAGGTACAGGCCGCAGGTCATGAGCGTGGCGTATTGCTGGTAGCGGTCCGTGTACACGATGTTACCCAGGCTCGCGGTCTTGAGCTGGAAATTGCGCTTGAAGTGGACCACGGACTCCGCGTCCAGGCCGGGCACGATGTCCGCGAAGACCCAGCCCGCGTGCTCGAAGATGCCGAACACGGGCGGCGGTGGGTCCTTGTCCGGGTCTGTGGCGCTCAAGGGGGTGCGCTTGTTGCCGAAGCCCAGGCTGTAGCCGTGGTCCACGATGAGCTGCGCGTCCAGGGAGTGGGCCAGGATGGCCAAGCGGATGGTGGCCAGGGCCTTGAACACCGTGTTGTGGGACAGCCCGGTTTGTTCCACGATTTTTGACGTGGCCACTTCCAACTCGAAGAGTTTGACCAGCCACAGCCACTGCACGGCCGTGAGTTTGCCCGTGTTGATGAAGCGGCCCGAGAAATCGTGGAAAGTGTAGCCGCAGCGGGAACAGCGGCGTTTGTCGTTTTTCAGGCGGTAGAGCTTGCGTTGTTTGCAGCGGGGACAAAATCGTTGATGGTTTTTCCAGCAAAATCCCAACAAATATTTTTGCGCGGACTGTTCGCTGACAATCATGTTATTAAAGGCGTTTAGCGGCATGTTTCCTGCTCTATTGAGGACTGTCTTTTGGGTAAAAAGAAAATCTTGATAGGTTGGGGAAATTTTGTAAGTATTTTTATTATGATATACAGGGCATAACAAATTGAGCCTTGTGTGATGCGGATCGCGCCATGGCGCTTGCCCGCTGGCCCACTGCGGGTCGTTGGAGGAAAGTGAACGGGCGGGGCAAGTTGTGAGCCTTTCTGCGCAAGGGCCTTTTTACTCTTTTCCGCATTGTGAAGCATTGTTCGCCTTGGTGAGACCTGCGCCCTTGTCCGGGCCGAGAAGTTCCTGTATTACATTTTTGCACCGCTGGCCAATGCCGGACCCAGCCATGCAAAGACCAAGGACATCAATATGCTTCATAGTACAACTGCCCGTTGCCTTGCCCTGGCTTGGCTTGCAGGTCTTCTGGCCATGTCCCTGCCGAACGCGGCCATGGCCGCCGAGCCGCCCCAAGAGGGCGACGAGTTGCCCGAACTGGTGTTCGTGGCCTCGGACAGGCCCGAGGACGCCGATTACCTTGGATTGCCGGACACCGAGACCTTTACCCTGGCCGAGGCTGACTACGAGATCCTGCTCCTGGAGATCATCGGCGTGTACTGTCCTTATTGCCACGAGCAAGCACCCCTGTTCAACGACTTGGCCCAGCGCATCGAGCGCGCGGGCCTGGACGGCCAGGTCAAGCTCATCGCCGTGGCCTCGGGAGCGACCCCCGAGGAACTGGCGTACGTCCGGGACTATTCGGCCTACATCTATCCCCTGTTCCGGGACCAGGACTACAGCTTGCACCAGCAACTCGGCGAACCCCAGACTCCCTTCACCCTGCTCGTGAACCGGCAGGGCGAGGTCATCTACACGCACATGGGAGTGGTCGAGGACATTGACGCCCTGTTCAACCGGATCAAGGAGTCCGCTGAGTAACCCCATCCCGCTGGAGCGGCCATGAACCTTGTGCGCCGGGTGCTGTGCCACCCTGTTCTTGCCCTGCTGTTTCGCCTGTATATCGGCGGTGTGTTCGTGGCCGCGGGCATGAACAAGATCATCTACACGGGCGAGTTCGCGCACACCATCGCCTCTTATAGGCTCGTGCCCTATTGGGGTGTGAACCTCATGGCTATCTGGCTGCCCTGGTTCGAATTCCTGGCCGGGGCCATGCTTATCGCGGGACTGCGGGTCAGACCCATGGCCCTGGCCATAGCCGGGATGCTCGCGTGGTTCTGCCTGGCCGTGGGCATCAATCTCCTGCGCGGCACCCCCATTGATTGCGGCTGCTTCTCCAGCATGGAAGACCCCATGAGCGTCATGACCCTGCTGCGCGATTTGCTCTGGCTGGGCATGGCCCTGCACGTGTATTTCTTTGACCGCTGGCTCCACTTGGAGCGGAGCTTTTCCCCCAAACTCAAGGACCTGCCCCAATGACCTTTCTTGCTCCTTGCATGCGCAACAGACTGATCCCGGGCCTGGTGGTGACCCTGGCCCTTCTTGGAATACTGGGGGGCTGTTCCGACCGGGAGGAGTTGGTGGGCCGCTACGAGGCTGACCCTGGCGATGGTGGGCCGGTCCTGGTGTTGATCCTGCGCGCGGACGGCGAAGGGGAGTGGAAAGCGCACGGAGTAAGCGCCACGTTCACCTGGCGGGCCTCGGAACACGAGGTCAGGCTGCACGCCGCGGACGGCGGGGCCATAGCGGGAACCCTTGGCGAGGATGTGATCACCCTGGCCCTGTCTGGGGTGGGTGAATTCGCCTTCAGCAAGGTCTCGGATATTCCCTGAACAGGGAGCGCCTTTCAGCGCCCTCAATCAGCCGCAGGCGTCAGCCCGCGTTCTTTCCAAAGGAATCAGCCGCCTATGGCGGACATGGCCGTATGGCAGACCGGGCGTTGCCGCGCCATTTCCTTGAGCAGCACGTAACCCACGGGCTTGGCCTCCCCGGCCAGCCGGAAAAGCCGCTCCACGGCCCTGATGCCCAGCTTGGGATGGCGGAGCATGGCCCGGAAACGGTATTCCTTGTCCGAGAACAAACAGGTGCGCAGTGACCCATGGCTGGTGATGCGCAGCCGGTTGCAGGTCCCGCAAAAATGGTTGGACAGGGGCGAGATGATCCCCAGCCTGCCCAGGCCGCCTTGTATTGTGTAGAGCTGGGCCGGGCCATGGGTATGGGTCTCGGGGTCGGGCACAAAGGGGGTCAGGTCCGCGTGGTCGCGGGCTTGGCGCAAAATATCCCCAGCTGGCCAGAAATATTGCTTGGCCCAGGCGCTGTCCCGGCCAATGGGCATGAACTCGATGAAGCGCAGGTCCACGGGAAGGTTGCGGGCAAAAGCCATAAACTCCGGCATTTCCTCGTCATTGACGCCCTTGAGGGCCACCACGTTGACCTTGACCGCAATGCCGTGGTCCAAGCACTGGTCAATGGCCCGGCGTACCTGGACAAAACGGTCCCTGCCCGTGATCAGTTCGTATTTGCCGCGCCTGAGGGTGTCCAGGGAGATGTTGATCTTGTCCAGACCGATTTGCGCCAACAAAGGGGCCTGGCCATTGAGCAGGGTGGCGTTGGTGGTCAAGCGCAGGTCCAGTTGGGGCAACTCCTGGTGAACTCTTTGGAGAAACTGGGAAAAATCCTTGCGCACCATGGGTTCGCCACCAGTGAGCCGGATTTTTTCCACGCCCAGGTTCCTGGCCATTTTCATGAGCGCGAGCAGTTCCTCGTATCGCAGCAGGTCTTGGTGGGGGATGTTGTGGAAGGATTCGCAGGGGCGGCAGTAAAAACAGCGCAGGTTGCAGCGGTCCGTGATGCTGATGCGCATGTAGTTCACGTTTCTGCCGTGCTGGTCGGTGATCATGGCTGTTGTGTCCCGTTATGTGCGTCCAGGGCCGCTTGCACGGCCTGGTCCAGTGTTTCGTAATCCACCGCGCCCTCAATGGCCTCAAGGTGGCCGCCCTGGCTGTTTACGATCCACAGCAGGGGAATGGCCTTGATGTCCAGATCGTTCATGAGGGAGTCCACGCCCAGGTGGCTGGGATAGGTAAAGGGCTGCTCCGCGATGAACCGCTCGTAGGAGGCGGGGTCGAAGTCCAGGGACACGGCGTGGATGGCCAGGTCTTGCTCTTGGTATTCCTGGCGCAGCTTGGCCAGCACGGGCAGTTCCTTGATGCAGGGGCCGCACCAGGTGGCCCAAAAGGTAATGACCACAATGTCCGAGGAGGTGGCGTTGACCAGTTGAAACAAACCTTCCCGGTCCAAACGCGGAAGGTCCGGATTCACTGCCGCGTTGCCTGCCCACGCCGCGTGGGTCAGGCAGACCATAAGCAGCAGGGTCAAGCGTATCCGCTTCGCTCCCATGGCTACACCACGCTGCTCAGTTGCTCGATGCGTTTGAGCATGGCCAGGTCCGCCGGATGATTGATGTTGAAGAACACGTCCGACTCTTCCTGGGTATAGGTGATGTGCAGGCGGCACTCTTCGGGCACGGCCCCGCTGATCCTGTTTCGGTTCTTGCCCAGGGCGGCCGCGAGAAAGGGCGCGGCCTCGGGCTCGTACACCGCCACCAGGGACTCGATGAATCCTGTCTCGGCCTGGCGGAAGGTGGTCATGACCGTGGAGGCTTTCCGCCCCGCGCGGGCGCGTAGCAGCCGTTCCAGGGTGTACCGGTCAATGAACGGCAGGTCGCAGGCCAGGACCAGAATGGGCTGTTTCAATCGGGCCAGCAGGGTGAGGATGCCGCCCAAGGGGCCGTGGCCCGGCGTGTCGTCCTCGATCCAGGGCAGGTTCAGGCCCATGCCCACGGGATTGCGGCCTGAGATCCAGACCTCGTCCACCACTTCTGAGAGCAGGTCGCAGGTCCGTTGCAGCAGGCTGACGCCGGACACGGCTTCCCTGGCTTTGTCACGGCCCAGCCGGGTGCTCTTGCCACCGGCCAGGACAACTCCCTTGGGAAAGCGGATCATGAGCTCTCTCCTTGCCGTTCAGGGGCCGAGGTAGGCCAACGGATATCTCCGCCCCTGATCGAGATGGTCCGGCTTGAATTCACGTACACGGTGAAGCGGGTGCCCCGGGCAAAGCCCACCAGGGTCGCGTTGTGGGCCAGGGCCATGTCCATGCCCGCGGTGGTGGCCGCTGATTTGCTGATCACGCAGCGGAATCCCGCGCGCAGGATTTTGTGCATGAGCGAGGCCGTGGTCCGGGCCGAGACGCAGAGCACGAGCCCGGCTGGATCGCGGCCCTGGTCCAGGGCCCAGCCAGCCATGCGGTCAACGCAGTTGTGGCGGCCAATGTCCTCGGCCATGTGCGGGAACGCGCCGGTTTCCGGGTCCAGGGCGCCCATCCTGTGGAAACAGCCCGTGTCTTCCCAGCGTCCCTTGTAAGCGATGAAGTCCCGCATGGCCGCGAGTACTTGCTCGGGGAGGAGCTGGCGGTGGTTGGGCGGTTCATGGCGGCGAGGATCGGGCTTGGGCGCGAGGATAAAGGCGTTGCCCGCCCGGGCCGCAATGACTGGAATTTCGCCAGGTCCGCAGCACTCAAGCAAGGCGTGGCCAAGAACCAACCGCTCCAGGTCCTCGGAAAAGGCCCACAGCTTGATGGGGTTTCGGCCCGGCCATTCCAGAAACACTGGCTCTTCCGGCGTGACCACGTCGGAATGGGGGGCAAAACCGTCTTGGCTGAACCGCATGTACCGGGCCTGGACAAGTTCAGGCCGGTCCTTGCGAAGCGAGGCCATCAGAACCCCCAGCCCGAGAGCGTGGGCCGGGAATAGCCCTTGTCTGCGGCCAGGATGTCCATGACCACGGAATCCAGGTCATCGATGAGCGGCGAGGACTTGCGGTCCATCTGCCGGAAATCCGTGGTCTTGATGTAGTTGCGGCAGCTGCGGCACACATCCACACGAAAGCCCGGCTCTTCCTTGGCCGTGTAAAAGGAGAGCTTTTCAAAATCCTCTTCCCCGCAATAGGGGCAAGAGATGCGCTTGACCCGGTACTGGGTGTGGCAAAAGGAGCAGCTCAAGTGGCGGCGGCCTTCCTTGTCCTTGAGATCGGCCATGAAGGGCAGGCTCGCGCAGAGCGGGCAGTGCCCCCAGTTCCAGACCTTGTCCGAAATGTGCTGGGACAGGGCCTGGGCCGCGGCCACAATGGACGGGCTCGCCGAGGCCTGGATCAGGAAGCGGAACAGGCTAGGCGCCTTGGGGGTGTAGTCTGCCAGGTCCTCGAAATACTCAAGGTTGTTCGCCAGGTAGGCGTCAAAGGCCTGGTCCAGGGAAAAGACGTTGGTGGACAGGGCCGTGGTCAGGACTGCCGAGGATTCGGGCAGGGGCTGAGCCATCTTGTCCATGAGCGTGAGCAGCTCGGAAAACAGTTTTTTGGCCTGGTCAAGGTCCAGGGGAAAGTTGGCGCGGCCAAGGAGCGGCGCGCCCTGAGCCCGCAAGTCGGGCTGGGCAAAGTCGCCCTCGGGCGGCAGGACCACCTGGGCCTCGGCCAAGGCGTTGATGTGCAGGGCTTGGACTTCGGCCACAAGGGTAACCAAACCGTGCGGCAGGTATTCCTTGCGGCTGACAGCGGCGATTGCGGCGTCGAGATCTTGTAGTGAAGCGTCGGCAATGGTGTTCATGGGACGTCCCCGATGACGTAGAGGTTTTTACCAACCTGGAGCTGACATCGCTCAGGTCATCCTCAGGCACAGGCCGCGTCATCTTCCCATGGGCAGCTTGCCAAGACATGCGGGGATACATTCCCTTGAAGGGATGACCGACTTTACACTACAATTTTGAGGTTGCCTAGTGTTTGGTGACAAATGGGTTGAGAATTTGGGGTAATATGTTGTGTCTGCTGGTGATTTTAGGGCTTCAAGATTGTCACACGAGAAGGAGGGGGGTGAGTGGCCGGGTGCCCCCTTTCAAGTCCTCCCGCCCTTGCCATGCCCCAACAATTGCGCTAATTCCTTGCTCCTGCCTGTTTCAGGCGAAAAACCACCATCTTAGGCCCGGCTGATTCCCAGGGGGGCGGTCCGGACCGCGAATACAAGGAGACGATCATGGCGCTGTTCACTCCCGAGGAAGCCCTGAAATACCACAGCCAGGGCCGCAAGGGGAAAATCGAAGTCATTCCGGTCAAGCCCTGCCGGACCCAAAAGCACCTTTCCCTGGCCTACACGCCCGGCGTGGCCGAGGCCTGCCGCGCCATTGCCGCCGATCCGGCCAAGGGCTTTGAATACACGGCCCGGGGCAACCTGGTGGCCGTGGTGTCCAACGGCACGGCCGTGCTCGGCCTGGGCAACATCGGCCCGCTCGCGGGCAAGCCGGTCATGGAAGGCAAGGGCGTGCTGTTCAAGGCGTTCGCCGACGTGGACGTGTTCGACATCAACCTTGACGTGACCGACCCGGAAAAGCTCATAGAGATCGTCAAGGCCATGGAGCCCACCTTTGGCGGCATCAACCTTGAAGACATCAAGGCTCCGGAATGCTTTGAAATCGAACAGCGTCTCATTGAAGAGATGAACATTCCGGTGTTCCACGACGACCAGCACGGCACAGCCATCATCTCCGGCGCAGGCCTGATCAACGCCGTGAAGATCACGGGCAAGAAGATCGAGGACATGAAGGTCGTGGTCTCGGGCGCGGGCGCGGGCGCAATCGCCTGCACCAAATACTACGAGGCCCTTGGCGTGCAGAACGGGAACGTGTACATGTTCGACTCAAAGGGCTTGCTGCACAAGGGCCGCACCGATCTCAACGAACACAAGCAATACTTTGCCCAGGACAAGGACTGCTCCTTGCCCGAGGCGCTCAAGGGCGCGGATTGTTTCCTGGGCCTGTCCAAGGGCGGCCTGCTCTCCAAGGACATGGTCGCGTCCATGGGCAAGTCTCCCATCATCTTTGCCTGCGCCAACCCGGACCCGGAAATCACCTATCCCGACGCCAAGGACGCCCGGCCCGACGCCATCATGGCCACGGGCCGCTCGGACTACCCCAACCAGATCAACAACGTGCTGGGCTTCCCCTTCATCTTCCGTGGCGCCATGGACGCCCGGGCCACGGCCATCAACGAGGAGATGAAGATCGCGGCCTCCAACGCCCTGGCCGACCTGGCCGAGGAGCCCGTGCCCGGCTATATTCTGGAAGCCTACGGCGTGGATGAGATGTCCTTTGGCCCGGACTACATCATCCCCAAACCGCTCGATACCCGCGTCCTGACCTGGGAAGCCGCGGCCGTGGCCCAAGCGGCCATGGACACGGGCGTGGCCCAAATCCAACTGGATATCGAAGCGTACAAGAAAGAACTGGCTGATCGCCTCGTGGCCTGCCAAAAGCGCATCGACATGGTCACGGAGTCGTTTGATCTGGATTTTTTAACGTCAACGGATTAAAGTCGCGGGGCTCTGCCCCGCACCCCGCAAGGGCATGATGCCCTTGACCCCATCAAAAACAAGAGCGGCCCGGGGATGCATGTGCATCCCCGGGCCGCTGGTTTTTTCAGGTGGGGGTCCAGGGGGCAGCGCCCCCTGCTTGATAAGCCTTTAACTGCTTTCCGAGATCGTGATGTCTTCCATTGAGCAGGAGAAGAGCGCGGCCATGATGGCTTGTTGTTCGTATTCGCAGAAATCCCCGCACACGTCCACGCGGCCTGTTTGGGAGTAGTTCCTTGCCATGCAGCCGCCGGAGCACAGGTAGCGTATGGGGCAGGACGAGCATTTGGGGATGCTGTCCACGTTGATGGCGCGGAGTTTCGCGAACCGGTCGGAGTGCTCGAGCAAGGTGCGTACAGGCGTTTCCAGGGCGTTTCCCGCGCAAAATTTCTTGTCCGTCAAGAGCTGGCAGGGATACACGTCAAAGGTTTCGGAGATGGAGATATCGTGCTTGGCCATGGAACAGCGGCTTGCTCCCTTGCCGCGAAGCGAGTTCAAGGTGTGCTCGATCCTGGACAAGGGAGAGATGTGCTCGTGGCAGGCCAGGGCTTGGTAATACTCATCTCCGGTCAGCATGAGGCCGTTGTTGAGCGAGCCTCTTCCCGCGTTGAAAAAGGGCTGGAACACGAGCCGGTTGCCATAGCGTTCGGACATGGCGGCAATGTCCTGCTGGTTGTGTTTATGGACCGTCATGGCGATGGCCACGTCGCAATCCTGTTCAAGCAGCATGTCCACGGCCTTCATCACCGTAGCGTGGTTCCCTTGGCCGCGGGTCATGGCGTGGATGTCTTCCGAGGACCCGTCCAGGCTGATTTTGACGTACGGGAATATGGAGGCGATCTGGCGGAAGTTATGCCGGGTGATCAGCGTCCCATTGGTGAGCAGGGAAACATGGCAGCCTTGCTGCCTCAAGTGCTCGCCGAATTCCAGGGCATGGGGGTGCAGAAGGGGCTCGCCGCCGCTGAGTGTGTGTGATGCGTTGGGGGAAAAGGATTGAATGTCGTGGGCAACCTGCTTGAGATCGCCCAGTTGTGGGGTGAGGGTCGCCTTGCCGCTTTCCGCATAGCAGTATTTGCAATGCAGGTTGCAGGCATTGGTGAGTTTCCAATGAACTGATTTCAGGAAGGAGGAAGCCGCGTTCCGGAGGGTGGCGTCGCGAGTTGGAGGCGATCCTTCAAGAATGGAGTGCTGCTTGGCCAACTCAAGGAGCGCAGCCACGTTTTCCTCGGCAATTGAGTGCTGCCGGGCAATGTCTTCCACGGTGTGGAAGTGGGACAAGGAGGCCAGAATGAGCGCCGCGTTGGTATTGACGACGATCCAGTCCGGAATCTCCGGGTTGAGAAGGAGCCATTTCCCTTCCTTTTCCGCGCAAAAGACCTGGGGAAGAAGTACGGGAACAGGTTCCATTCTTGGAGTTTATCCGGGAAAGTCTACGATCCCGAACAATTAAAGGCTGTTCCGCAACTTCCTCCACCACCGGAGCATTCAAAGGCCAAGCCGCACGCGCCGCCGCCACCCGAGCAGTTGAACGCCGTGCCGCACTCGCCGCCGCCACCGCTGCATTCGAACGCCGTGCCGCATGCGGCATGCGCTTCGGACGTCCCCAGCTTGACAGAAGCACCGCCAATTTTGACACCCTCACCAGAATCCAGCTTCACGCCAAAAAACATGGTGGCGAAACTTCCGGCACCAATAAGGACCTTTTCAAGGAATTTGCGGCGGGACTGATCACTGCATTCCATTGCTCTTCTCCTTATAGTCTCGATGGTAGAATTCGTTCCTAATACTTGCGATCCGTCCTGTCAACAGAGGATGCGTATTACTTTATGCGTTGGAATCCATTGTTGCGCCAAAAAAAACCGCCGGAGAGGAAGCCCCTCCGGCGGTTGTGCGGGTTGTGCGAGATCGCGCTAAATGCCCAAAAAGGCCTGTTTCACGCGGTCGTCCTCAAGCAGGTCCTTGCCCTTGCCTTCGAGTTCGATGCGCCCGTTTTCCAGGACATAGGCCCTGTCGCAAATGCCCAGGGTTTGTTTCACGTTTTGCTCCACCATGAGGATGGTCATGCCTTCGTCGTGGATTTTTTCCACGAGCCGGAAGATCTCCTGGGTGAGCAGGGGCGACAGGCCCAGGGAGGGCTCGTCGAACATCATCAGTTTGGGGTCGGACATGAGGCCCCGGCCAATGGCGCACATTTGCTGTTCGCCGCCGGACAGGGTGCCTGCGTGCTGCTTGCGCCGTTCCTTGAGGCGCGGGAACAGCTCATAGACCCATTCCATGTTCTTGGCGCGTTTGTCCTTGCCGCGCTTGAGCGAGCCCATGACCAGGTTCTCTTCCACGGACATTTCCGGGAAGAGCTGGCGCGCCTCGGGTACGTGGGCGATTCCCAGCTCCACGATTTGGTGGGCGTTGGTCTTGTCCAGGCGGTTGCCCGCGAACTCCACGGAGCCGGACGAGAGGTCCACCAGGTGCGAGAGCGCCTTGAGTGTAGTGGACTTGCCCGCGCCGTTGGATCCGACCAGGACCACGAATTCGTTCTCCTCCACGTGGAAGGAGACGTCCCAGAGTACCTGGATGTCGCCGTAGGAGACGTTGATGTTCTTCACGTTCAGCATGTCGTCCCCCTATTCCTTGCCCAGGTACGCTTCAATAACGTCGGGATGGTTGGCCACCGTCTCGGGCGTGCCCTCGGCGATGGATTGGCCGTAGTTGATGCACACGATGCGGCTGCACAGGCTCATGATCACCTTCATGATGTGTTCCACGATGATGATGGTCACGCCCGACTCCGCGACTTTCTTGATCAGCTCCACGCCTAGGGCTTGCTCCTGGGGAGTGAGCCCGGCCATGGTTTCGTCGAGCAGCAGCAGCTTGGGGCCGGTGGCCAAGGCGCGGGCGATTTCGAGCCGTTTTCTGTCGCCGATGGTCAACCCCTTGGCCGGGTAGTCCTTCTTGCCGACCAGTTCGCAGAACTCCAGGGTCTGCATGGCGATGTCCTCGGCGTGGGACCGGGCATTGGTCTGGTTGAAGGCCGAGCACATGACGTTTTCCAGGGTTGTCATGCGTTGCAGGGGCTTGACCACCTGGAAGGTGCGGCCCACGCCGAGCTTGCATATCTTGTTGGTCTTGAGGCCGCCGATCTGCTTGCCTTCGAGGAAGATATCCCCGCCGCTGATGGGGAAGTAGCCGTTGATCAGGTTGAACACCGTGGTTTTGCCCGAGCCGTTGGGGCCTATCAGGCCGAGGATCTCGCCCTTTTCCACCTTGACGCTCAGGTTGTTCACGGCGCACAGGCCGCCGAAGTACTTGGTGAGGCCTCGTGTCTCAAAGAAGCTCATGTCACGCGCCTCCCTTCTCAGCTTTTTTCGGCCGGACTATGCCGGTGAGTTTGCCCCAGTCGCCCACGACGCCGTTGGCCAGGAACAGGATCACGATCACCACGAGAATGCCGAACACGAACGCGTGGGCGCCCTTGATGGTGGCGGCGAATGCGTCGCCGAACATGTCGTCGGCCAGGCCGAACCAGCCGCTGCGGAAGGTCTCCTGCACGCCGACCATGATGAATGCGCCGACCACCGGGCCCCATTGGGTACCCACGCCGCCGATGATGGCCACCAGGATGGCCATGATCGAGATGAAGTGCAGGGAAAAGACCACTTCCGGATCAATGTAGCCCAGGAACAGCAGGGCGAATGCCCCGGCCATGCCCGTGAAGAACGAACTGAGCATGAGCGACAGGGATTTGTACTTGAAGGTGGAAATGCCCATGGATTCGGCTGCATCTTGATCTTCACGCACCGCCACGAAGTAGAAGCCCCACTTGGAGCGCATCACAAAGCGGATGGTGTAGAAGCAGAGCAGGGCGATCCCGGCGATCACGTAGAAGTAGGGCGTCTTGTCGGCGATCTTGTAGTCCTGGGCCACGGTGATGCCGAGGTTGCCGCCGGTGAAGTCGTGGAAGTACAGGGCCAGGTGCCTGACCATTTCACCCACGGCAATGGTGCCCAGGGCAAAGTAGGGGCCGCGCAACCTGAAGCAGATCACGCCGACCAGAAAGCCCACGGTCATGGCCACGAATCCGGCGATGAGCAGGCCCCACCAGGGCGAGATGGCGAGGTGCAGTTGCAGCACGCCCGCGGAGTATGCCCCCACACCAAAGAACACGGCGTGGCCAAAGGAGACTTGGCCCGTGAAGCCGGCCAGCAGGTTCCAGGAGCAACCAATAACCACCCACATGAGCACCAGACAGAAGATGTTCATGTAGTAGTTGGACCAATAAAAGCCCGCCGGAAGCAGCAGAATGAGCATCGGAGCGAGCAGGGCGAACCAATTTGTCTTGCGCATGTCTGATTCCCCCTAGATCTTGGTCAGTTTTTTCAGCCCACCGGGCAAGAAAACCAGCACGAGCAGGAAGATGTACATACCCACGAATTCCTTCATCTCGTTGTCCCAGTAAGTGCCGCCCAAGGTCTCGGCCAAGCCGAGCACAATGCCGCCGAAGATGGCGCCAACCGTGGAGCCCAAGCCGCCCATCAGGGTGATGACAAAGGCCCGCAGCGTGAAGTGGCCGCCCGTGTCCGGGGTGAGGTAGTAGATGGGCAGGAGCAGGACGCCCGCGGCCGCTACCATGGCCGCACCCAGGCCAAAGGTGAGGATGGTGATCTTGCTCGTGTTCACGCCTTGGATCAGGGCGGCGGGTTTGTTCTGCGCCGTGGCGCGCACGGCCCGGCCCAGATCCGTCTTCAAAAGGAAGATGAACATGCACACGGTGAGCACCGCGGCGATGCCCAGGGCCAGCAGCTCGTGGGCATTGGTGAACATGAAGATGTCGCCGAGGTTGAAGGTGATCATGTGGTTGGACAGATCCGTGGGCGCGGAGCGGAAGTCGGACTTGAAGATGAAGCGCATGGTTTCCGCGAGCACCATGCCGATGCCCACGGTCATGAGTACCTGGTTTTCCGGCAGGATGGCGTCCACCTTGATCAGGGGATTGAGCAGAAATTTTTGGATCACGGCCCCGAGCAGGAACAGCGCGGGCATGGCCACGAACAAGGCGATGTAGGGGCTGATGCCGAGATATTCGTAAAGGACAAAGGTGATGTACATGGCCACCATCATGAGCTGGCCATGGGCCAGGTTGATGATGCCCATGACGCCCATGATCAGGGTCATGCCGATGCCCACCATGGCGTAAATGCCGCCAATCACGATGCCCGAAAGAAACATGGGCAGGAATATTCCCAAACCGCCTTCAATGATCTGCCAGATCAGCCACACCATGGGTGCGCCGAACAGCACGATCAACAGCAGCGACTTGGAGATAAGGGGGAGTATCTTACGTTTCGCGGCCATTGGGCTTTTTGCTCCTTGGGGATGAAAGGGAAAAAAAAGGGGTTGCGGACTGGCCGCAACCCCTATTTCATCGATGAACTACTGCCGCTCGGCCGCCCAGTCGATGGGATAGACATAGGGCGCGCTTTGTACGTCTTCGGGCCAGACCAGCTCCAGCTTGCCGTCGATCCATTGGACCATGTAAGTAGGCACGCTGTTTTGGTTGGTCTTTTCGTCGTAGGAGATGAATTCCACGTGGCCGAACACGGTTTCCATGTTCGTCTCGCTCAAGGCGGTGCGGATGTCGTCATTGGAGAAGGAGGCCGTGCGGGTCAGCACGTCGGCGATGACGTAGGCCGCAGCGTAGGCTTCTGCGCCGTGGTATTCCGTGGGAGCGCCGAACTGTTCCATGTACTTGTCATAATACTCTTGGGCGCCCTCGTAAGGCAGGGTCTGATACCACAGGGTGGCGGAGAAGACCTTTTCCGAAGCGGAACCCGCGTTCTCCTGGAACTCAGGCAGGGTAAAACCAGCGCCGCCGCCGATGAAGGCCTGGGGCGTGATCTGCAGCTGCACGGACTGCTTCATGATCAGGGAGGCGTCCATGACGTAGGAGACCATGTAGATGATGTCGGGGTTGGCGGCCTTGACCTTGATCAGCAGGGGCTTGAAGTCGACCGCGCCGTGCTCGTAAGCCTCGAACAGCACCACTTCGATGCCCAGGCGTTCGCACAGGGCCTTGAACTTGTCCGAGCTGGAGGTGCCGAAGTTGGAGTTCTCAAAGAGGATGGCGCAGGTTTCGGGCTGAACCACGTCCTGGAGAAAGGATTCCGTGGCCTTGGGATACTCGGAAGCCGGCGGGTTGAGGCGGAACACGTACTGGTAGCCGTGCTCGGTGATGTTGTCCGCAGAGCCCGTGTTGATCAGGAAGGGCATGGCGTTGGACTCGGCCGTGGACGCGATGTTGGCGCACACGGAGCTGGAGTAGCCGCCACCGAGCATGACCACTTGGTCTTGGGTGATGAGTTTTTCAGCCGCGGAGCTGCCCACTTCCGGGCGGCCCGTGTCGTCCTCGTAGATGAATTCCAGGGGCGTGCCGTTGATGCCGCCGGCGGCGTTGATTTCCGCCAGAGCCATGTCAAAGGAGTTTTTTTCAATTTCGCCGAAACTGGCTTGGGAACCGGTCAGGGGCAGGATGATGCCCACTTTTACGGTATCCTCGGCCATGGCCGGGGCGACACAAATGGCCAGGACAGCGAGGCCGACAAGAAATGCGCTGAACCACTTCTTCATTTGAACCTCCTCCTAGGGTAAGGGTCGCCTTGCGAACGGCCCGAGCGGACATTCCCCCCGAACCGCTTACAGGCGTTTACGTCAGGGTTGAAACTCTCCGGCTGCCGTAGGATTTCTTTCATATCGTCACCAAGCTGTCAAGTTTGAGAAATCGCGAGAAGTAAGTAATCACGTACATTAATGTATGATTGGGGTGGTTTGAAACGCATAATTGCGAATCATTCCTGGCTAGAAACAGCCCTTTCATTCTGGTGCAACTCGTTGGGACCGGGCATGGACAGGCAGCCCGGATAAGGGCATAGAGCTACAAACAGCCGTGCGTTTTGTGGGCGCGGCAACAAGGCATGGAGGCGACAGCATGAGGCGATGGAACGCGGTGGTTTGGGGTCTGGCCATTCTGGTCATGGCGGTGATGGTCTTTGCGGCGGGCGTCCAGGCCCAGTCCACGGGCGAGGCCATGGACGAAGCGGGCCTTATCGCAGGTTGGGAGCGGCTGGTCCAATCCGACCCCGAGACCCAGGTTTTCGAGCGCATAGAAGAGAAGCGTTACCGCTTTGTGACAACGCGTTTTCCCTATGACGGCGAGATCGAGGTGATCAACACCTCCATTGACTCAACCGCCGGCATGTACGAATACGAGTACGGCTATTCCTTCGGCGTGGTGGAAGTCGACCTCAGCGGAGTGGACGACGAGTTCTACCGCCGCCATGGCGCGAGCTACGGCCAGTTCCTGGAGTACACTTTCCTGTATTACGACGCGGATCAAGAGAAGTGGCTCGCGTCCTGGGAGTTGGACTACGGTGGGATTGACGACGCGTCCTGTTCCCTGAGTTGGTGGTCGTTTTTCAACGAATACCTTGTCTGGCTGCTCTTTTTGCTGATCCTGATAGTTGTGTTGATTTTCTCCATCCGCAAGTCGTCGCGGCACATGAAAAAGGCCTTGGCAGGCCAAGACCAGGCGCTCAGCGACCAGAAGGAAGCCCTTGACCTGGCGCGGCAGAGCACGGAGCTGCAAAAGGAATCCTTGGCCGTGCTCAGGGAAATCCGGGAAAAGCTCGGGGCTGGGAGCCCGGACCCGGAGTAGGGAGTTGGGGTTTTTGCCAAAGGTGCAAAGTAAGGTATTTCTTGCCAGGCAGGGCCAAGTGCAGTAGACAGCGTGTTCTTTCGTGTCGGGGCGTAGCGCAGTCTGGTAGCGCACCTGCCTTGGGAGCAGGGGGTCGCGTGTTCGAGTCACGCCGCCCCGACCAGAGAAAACAAAGGGTTGCTCGGGTTTGCCGAGCGGCCCTTTTTTTCTTTTCAGGAAAGCGCTCCCTGGCGTACCAAACCACTGAGGTCTGAAGAAAATTCGCATGGAACAAAAAGAGCCATTGCGGAAATCAACCACGGGAGAGTGTAAAACTTGTGTTTCCCAAGTTCCATGACGTGACATCTCCATTGGATGCGAGTACTCTTGCGCAGCTCAAGTACATGGTAGCTGAAATTCCTCCTCGTTTCATCGGCAATGCAATGCGTCCTCTATTCTTCAAAGGAGAAGTACATGCGCAAGTTCCTCATGGTTTGTCTCATGCTTGTTGTGTGGTCCACCCCTGCCTTGGCCGGACACATCGAAGTCTTGTACCAGGACGGCAGCCGGGAGCGGCTTGACGCTTCAGTTCCGGTATCCCAAATCACGGTGGTCATGGAGCCCCAGAGCCTGGTCATCCAATACCAGGACGGGACACAGGAGGTGATGCACCCTGATCCCGGAACCGTGGTCACGGCCCTGAACGTTTACTTCCACGGCGAATACAACGGCCATGCCGAGCTCTTCTACACGAGCGGGGCCAGTGAAGTCCTGACTCCGGAAGCACCGGTGAAGCGCCTGGACGTGATCGTGAACCAGCACTTGCTGAACGTGGTCTACATGGACGGCCGCAACGAGATCGTCCAGCCCTCCGGAGCGCTCCGCCAAGTCAGCGTGACGCTCTACTGACCACGGGGTCGATTAAATGGCGGGCTTGTGAACTCAGGCCCGCCACGGCCATATCGTAGAGAGCTTTTCCCGCACCATCACGGTCGTGACGGTTAAGACGACAACAGCCCGAAGCGGTTCCGCCTCGGGCTGCCATTATTTCCAAGAAGAGCAATCAGCCTACTGGAGCGGGCCTCCTGCCCGTGCTCCGGACACAAGGGGCCGGACCACGCCATACCCCAGTTGCGGGCCTTGGAATGGATAGCCGAGCCGTTCCCATCCTTCGGCCCGGACCGGGCACAAGAGCATGTCCTGGCTGTGGAGCCAGATGTGGAGCAGGTGGTAGCCGTGGTTCACGAGCAGGTCCCGGGCCAGGGACTCCAGGAGGCTGTCCAGGTCGGGCAGGGAGCCTCCCATGTTGGGAGCCGAGTAGTCCAGGTCGGTTTCGCCGAAGATGTCCAGGGGGGGAGTTTCAAGAAGCTCGGCCACGGCAAAGTTTTCCAAGTCAAAGGTGACGCCGTCTCTGGCTCGGAGGCAGTCCAGCAGGGATTGGAACGTCTCGGGCGGGGAATCGTCGTCGCCGCAGGCCACGGCCAGCCCTTCGGCTGTAAGGGCTTGCCCCAGCACGTGCCAGTGCAGGGCGTTGTGGATGATGAACGGTGTCAGGAATTCGGTGTCCTGGCCCTGGAAATGGGCGCGGTAATATTGCTCGGGGTCGGCCAAACATTGCAGCAGGCGTGGCGCAAGGTTGTCGCGGTTGGGCAGGAGCAAGCGGCCCAAGTCGAGAAAAGCGTCCTGCTCAAAGAAGATGCGGGGCAATTCTTCCTTGATGGCCTTGAGCTCCTCCCTGAGCGGGCCCATGGAGTCGTAGCCGCATTTCCCGGCTTTGAGAAAGGCGTCCTGGGCCTCCTGGAACTTGCCCATGTGCGCGTAGGTACGCGCGGACATGGCATGGGACGTGGACAGGTTCGGGTTCAGGGCCAGGGCTTTGTGAAAGTGCTTGAGGGCTTTGTCGTACTCACCGGCCTTGTAGGTGACCGTGCCGATGTTGTGGATGACAAAGGCGTTGTCCGGCTTGCTTTCCAGGGATTTACGGTAGCATTCCAGGGCTTCGGCGGTGTTGCCGTGGTCTTCGTGGATCAGCCCGAGGTTGGAAAGCACGGTGTGGTTTCCAGGGTTGACCTCCAGGGCGGCTTCATAGGCCTGCTGGGCCTGCTCGTGCAGGGAGAGGTCGAAATAGGCCGCGCCAATGTACTTGTAAATCTCGTCCAGGGGGTAGATGGAGACGCCGAGAACCAGGGCTTTTTCCAACTGCCGGATGACTTCGGTCTCGTCCATGCCCTTGGTGTAGGCGAGGATGGCCTTTTTCGCGATCTGGTCGCCGCGTCCCTTGAAAAAGCGTGCCGCCATGGAAACGTTTCCTTGTTTGCGTCCGCAAGGACAGGGGTTGCCGTACTCAGGTCCTTACGCCACCCCTTGCCGGACGGTCAAGGCGGGTGCGGGGGCATGTTGTTGAGTCGTGCCAGGTCCGGCCTCGTGAAATCGGTGTGAGAAGTGCTTCTCATCCGGCGCCCATGGGGAAAGTCAGTGCGGCCATTGCATGCGTTCATGCAAGAGCCGCAGAATTTCCACTCGCCCCTCGCGGACCCGGTACACGCAAATGAAGGGGAGTTTGGGGATGACCAGTTCCCTGGTTCCCGCGACCATGCCGTCCCTGCCAAGGTTGGGGTAGGTGTCCAGGGACTCGGTGGCGGTCCTGATCTGAACCGCCACACGGCGGGCCACATCCGGGTTTTCGCTTTCAATATACTCCAGTTGGGACTGGAGGTCCTTTTTCGCGGGCAGGGTCCACCGGGCCATGTTCAGGCCCCGTACTTATCGAAAATCTCGGCCATCTCCTGGTCAGTGGCGAATTCTTCCTTGTCCGCCGCCTTGATGCCCTCGGCCACCTGGCGCTTAAACCATGCCTGGCGCTCAATGTAATCCTTGACCGCTTGATTGAGCACCCAATTGCGGCTTCTGCCCATTTCCCTGGCGATTTCGTCCAGGGATTGAAGGATTTCCTTGTCCGCGCGAAAGCTGGTGGAAGTACTCATGGCACTCCTCAATTGGTTTGTATGGAAATGTAGTCATTTTAATTCATATATACTTCAATCCTCATATGCAGACAACCCTTGTCCCTCCACAAAAGAGGAACCATTCTTGGCCCGCATCTTGAAAACCGCCCGCTCAACATCGCCCTCGACAGGGCGGCCAGGTTCGGCTACGGAGGCCGGATCATGAATTGACGGACCCTAAACGCGCAAATGCATTATGTTTTTTACGTAAAATCACTCAAATAGAACCACAACAAGTGTGCAAGGAGGGTGCATGCAGCGCAATTTTTTCCCACGATTCGTGAGCAGGTCCATGGTGGCCATGCTGGCTGTGGTGCTTGGCCTGAGTTTGTTCGGCTGCCCTGCGGAGTTCACGGCGTCGCATACCTGGAGGGGAACGGTCTGGTATCACGCCGGCAACGACGTGGAGACCCAGTACTATGACAATAACCCCCAGCATGCGTCGGACATGGGCAAGGCGTTCACCATCGATAAAAAAACCCAACGTAACTACCCCCTGACCTGGGATGCGGAAAACAACAAGTGGTACTTGAGCGAAGCAGCCAAGAACGACTACTACCGCAACCTGTACCGCGTTGAGGAAGGCTACACCCATTACGACAAGGAGCCGTCGCGGACCATGCGCAACGTCTGGTACGACACGGGCGGCGACGACGACCTGGTGGCCTATTACGACGCCAATCCCCGCCAGGCGGTCGAGGACGGCGTCGCCTACATCCACGACGTCTACAGCGGCGAGCTTTATCCCATGGGCATCAACGACGCCGGGGATAACTGGAATGAAGTGACCCTGCTCGTGGCCGAGCGCAACCGCGTTGTCAGGGAGTGGCGCACCGACCACAGCGAAGGAACCTCGGACGGCAACACGGACAATCCCCAGGACACATCTCCCAGCCCCTCGGGAAGCGCCAGCCCTGCCGCGTCCAATGACGACGGCACAGGCTACAACGAGGACGGCGGCTATGACGACTAACCCCTTGCGCCCGCTGCCGCCTCAGTATGGGGCGGTTATTACCGGCGCGCCTGGTGGTATTTCAACCCGATACATGCATCAGCACTTGAACTTCAGGGCGAGCGGGCACGGCCCGGCCGCGCCCCATGCCCGGACAATCACGCTCGCGTGGGAAAGCACCCACGCCAAGGAGACATCATGTTCCCTAGAATACTCATACGATCACTCTCTCTGGCTCTGGTAGCGTGCCT